>DASPJI010000600.1:0-4438 GCA_035628695.1 Thermoanaerobaculia bacterium
CTCGAAGAGCGCGCCGCCGGGCTCCCGGAAGTAGACCGACTGGAACCAGAAGCGGTCGATCACCGGCGTGGCCTGGGAGCCGGCCGCCAGGATCTGCTTCCGGACCGCGAGCTGCTCCGCGTCATCGGCGACCCGGAACGCCACGTGATGGATGGCGCCGGTGCCCCACTGCCCGAGCCGGCCCCCGGGCAGCTCGCGCACCTCGACCCACCTGCCGGAGCCGCCGCCGCCAACGCCGAAGCGGTGCCAGCCGTCCTCCTCTCCGGCGCGCTCGAAGCCGAGGGCCTCGGTGAGAAAGCGCCCGGTGGTGGCGAGGTCTCTCTCCCAGAGCCGGACCGAGTGGAAGCCGCGGATCTGGTGGCTCTCCGGCACCGGGCTCTCCTGCCAGGGGGTGAACTCGCCTGCCTCCGCTAATTCCGATGATTCCGCGGTCTCGGTCAGCGACAGGGCCAGCCCGTGCACGTCGGGGAACGCCAGCACCCGCTCGCCGAAGCGGCTCGCCGCGATGGCCGGCCCGACTCTCATCGATTCCAGCCGCTCTTCCCAGAAGGCGAGGCTCCCCTCGGGCACGGCGAAGCCCACTTCCACGGCCAGACCCGTCCCCGTGCGGCCGGCCCCCATCGATGGCCATGGGAAGAAGGTGAGGTCGGTGCCGGGGTGCCCTTCGGCGTCGGCATAGAAGAGATGGTAGGTGTCGGGCGCGTCCTGGTTGACCGAGCGCTTGACCAGCCGCAGGCCGAGCACCTCGGTGTAGAAGTGGAGGTTCTCGCGGGGGTCGCCGGCGATGGCGGTGACGTGATGGATGCCGTGAACGGGGCTCATGACCACTCCCTCCCTCTCTACCGGCGGGGCAAGAAGCGTGCCCCGCCGGATCGTCGGATGCTCAGCTCCGGCCGCCGAGCCCGGCGCTGGGAGCGTAGAGCAGTGCGTTCAGCAGGATCGGCGTGGTGGCCCGCCAGAAGAGACGGAACGCCGGCTCCTGGGCGAAGACGATGACCGCCCCTTGGCCGCGCGACTCGGCGCCGACCAGCAGCGACCCGGCCAGGCGCTCCTCCGCCTCGGGCCAGGCGAAGCCCGCGACCACCGGGTCGTCGGTGGCCACCAGCACGTCCTTGCGCGGATCGCCCGTCGCCTCGAGCACCGTCGTCCCCTCGACCAGCACCGCGGGCGGCGCGGTGAGGCCGAGGGTCAGCGGGTGGCGGGCCTGGAGGCGCGTGGCCACCACGGCGCCGGGGACGTTGATGGGGCGTTCGGCCGAGACCCGCGGCTCCTCGGAGTCGCTCTCGGGGTCCCCCTCCGGCTCCTCGGCCGGCGACGCCCACTTCTTCACCTCGGTCATCTTGTTGTCCCGCAGCCACTGGATGGCGTCGCCCACCGCCACCAGCACGCCGCCCCCCTTGACCCAGCCGTCCAGCGCCTCGCGGCTCCGCTCGCCGATGGCGTCGGTGTAGTCGCCGCTGGGGAGGAGCAGGACGTCGTAGTCCCTGAGGCTCACCTGGCGGAGCTGCGCCGTGTCCAGGCGGTCGTGGGGGATCCGCACCTGCTGGTCGAGCAGATGCCAGAGGGAGCCGAAGGAGGTGGGGTCCACGCCGGCGCCGCTCAGCAGGCCGACGCGCACCGGCCGCACCGGCGCCATGTCGTTGGAGCCCAGGGAAAGGCCGGAGACCTCGTAGGACGAGGCGACCGCCTGCCCCTCGATGCCGGCCTCGGTCAGCAGCCGCGACAGCGCGTCCCGCACGTCGGCCGGATTGCCGTGGCGGGGGACGAACAGGGTACCCGCCGGGTAGCTCGTGCCGCCGGCGGTGAAGCCGGCCAGCGCCACCCGATGGCGGATGCCGCGGCGCTGGAGCTCCGCCGCCAGCCGGTACGAGGCGATCCCCCCGGGGGGCACCAGGAAGCCGAGGTCGCCCGTGCCGCGCAGGCCACCGGCACGGGCCGGCACGGGCCCCAGACCGCGGGGGGTCGTGTCGGCGACCCAGGTCTCGAGGTTGTAGGCGAGCGGCAGCGACCAGGCCGTGATGTCGTAGAACTCGCCGTCCAGGCTCTGCTCGAAGCGCTCGCGCTGGCGCTCGACGAAGCCCTCGGCCATGGGCGAGTCCAGCTCCATCAGCACCCGCACCAGCGTGCCCAGCGGCTGGGAGGCCGACACCACGTAGGTGCCGGCCGGGAAGCGGCGCGGCGCCGCCTCCTCCTGGAGGCGCTCCCCCCGCAGGCTGCGCACCGGCACCTCGGCCGCCTGGCCGAGCCGCTCCACCCGCACCCCGTGGGAGGTGAGCAGGTCGGCGAGGGCTCCGGCCTCCTGCTGGTCGCCGGCCCAGAGATAGGCCGGCCCGGCGCTGGAAGCGGCCTGCAGGCGGTTGGCGACGAAGTCCTGGAGCAGGCGGCGGCTGTTCTTGCCCGCGGTCCGGAAGGTGGCCAGCGAGGTGGTGAGGTGGCGCGCGACGCGGTCGGCCAGCGTCAGCACCGAGCCGTCCGGCAGCTCCAGGGCGAGACCGGCCCGGCCGCCCCCCGCCATCTCGTAGGTCATGCCCACCGCGCCGCGCAGGCTGGGGTAGGAGTCGCCGTAGCCGGGATAGAAGAGGTCGAAGTTCTCCGACTTGAAATAGATCCACCCCTGGCGGTCGAAGGCCTGGGCGTTGGCGCGGCCGAAGACGTCGAGCCAGGAGACGATCCGCCGGTCGATCCGCGGGTGGACCGGGTCGGCCGCCGGGGGGAAGAAGTAGCTCGACTCGCTCCCCATCTCGTGGAAGTCGACGTAGACCTGCGGCTCCCAGGCACGGTAGGCGGCGATGCGCTGCTGCGTCTCGACCTGGCTCATCCAGGCCCAGTCGCGGTTGAGGTCGATGGCGTAGTGGTTCTGACGGCCGCCCGGCCAGGGCTCCCAGTGCTCGGCCGCGGCGCGGTGGGGGTCGGCCTCCCGGCCCTGCCGCTGCTCGAAGGCGCTGACGTAGCGCTCCCGCCCGTCGGGGTTCGACAGCGGATCGATGATCACGATCAGGTCGCGCAGCAGCTCGGCGGTCTCCCCCTGCGCGGCCGCCAGCACGTAGGCCGCGGCCATGGCCGCCTCGGCGGAGGAGGACTCGTTGCCGTGAACGCCGTAGGCGAGCCAGAGGACCGCGGGCACGCGGCCCGAGAGGCGCTCGCGCTCGTCCGGCGACAGGGCGCCGGGGTCGGCCAGGCGCAGGCGCTCCTGGCGGATCTCTTCCAGGCGCGCCAGGTTCTCCGGCGTGGAGATGACGACGAGGTGCAGCGGCCTCCCCTCGTAGGTGCGCCCGTACTCCCGCAGCCGCACCCGCGGCGACGCCGCGGTCAGCGCCTGGAGGTAGGTCACGATCCGGTCCCAGTGGGTGAAGCGGCTCCCCAGGGGGTAGCCGAGCACCGCGGCCGGGCTGGGGACCCGTTCATCGAGCGCCGGCAGCTCCACCCGCTGCTCCGATGACAACGGAGCGAGCAGGCTCGGCACGGGCGCCGTGGCCGGAGCGGTGACCGGAGGGTTGGCCGGCGTCTGGGCCGGCAGGACCGCCGCCCCCTGGAAAAAGAGGGAGAGGCCGAGGGCGAGCGCGATCATCAAGACGGACGTCTTGGAAAACATTCAGAGCCTTTCTCGTGGCCCGTAGTCAGGAAGAGAAGACGCCTTCGGGCGAGATATTGAGGCGCTTCATCATCTCGTGGAGCGTGGTCGGCTTCACCTGGAGCAGCTCGGCCGCGCGCTTCTGCACGCCGCCCGACGACTGGAGCGCCTTGATGATGAGCTGGCGCTCGTACTCGCTCACCGCGTCCTTGAAGGAGAAGCCGTTGGCGGGCAGGTTCGGCGCCGGCAGGAGCACCGACTCGGGGTTGCGCACCGAGCCGGGCAGCAGGTCCACCCCCAGCACCTCGCCGCTCGACAGCACCACCGCGCGCTCGATGACGTTCTCCAGCTCGCGGACGTTGCCGGGCCAGTGATAGTCGAGGAGCATCTCCATCGCCTGCGGCGAGATCTCCCGGATCGCCTTCTCGTTCTCCCGCGCGTAGTGGGCGAGGAAGTGCTGGGCGAGCAGCGGGATGTCCTCCGTCCGCTTGCGCAGCGGCGGGAGCTGGAGGGTGATGACGTTCAGCCGGTAGAACAGGTCTTCGCGGAACTGCCCCTGGTGCACCGCGGCCTCGAGGTCGGCGTTGGTGGCGGCGATGATCCGCACGTCGACGCGGATGATGTCGAGCCCGCCCAGGCGCATGAACTCCCTCTCCTGGATCACCCGCAGCAGCTTCGCCTGGGTCTCCAGGGGGATGTTGCCGATCTCGTCGAAGAAGATGGAGCCGCCGTTCGCCATCTCGAACAGCCCCTTCTTGCTCGCCACCGCGCCGGTGAAGGCGCCGCGCACGTGACCGAAGAGGTTGCTCTCCAGGAGGTCCGCCGGCAGCGACCCCGAGTTGACGGTGATGAACGGCCCCTCGGCGC
>DASPJI010000601.1:0-4695 GCA_035628695.1 Thermoanaerobaculia bacterium
GGTCAGCGGTTCTACCGCAGCGGCGACCGCGTGCGGCTCCTGCCCGACGGCAACCTCGAGTTCCTCGGTCGTCTGGACCATCAGGTCAAACTGCGCGGCTTCCGCATCGAGCTGGGGGAGATCGAGGAGGCGCTGGGCGAACTCGAGGCTGTACGCGAAGCGGCCGTGGTGGTCCGGGAAGACCGACCCGGTGACCGGCGTCTGGTCGCTTACGTGGTCGGTGACGCGGAGCCCGAGGCGCTCCGGGCGTGGCTGCGCGAGCGGATGCCGGAGTACATGGTGCCCTCCGCTTTCGTGACCCTCACGGCGTTCCCCCTCACGCCGCATGGCAAGGTGGACCGCAAGGCGCTGCCCGTTCCGGAGCAGCCGGGCGCGGAGAGCTTTCTGGCGCCGCGGACGCCGGTGGAGGAGATCCTCGCAGGCATCTGGGCCGAGGTCCTCGGAGTCGAACAGGTCGGGGCGGACGGGCACTTCTTCGAACTGGGGGGGCACTCCTTGCTGGCGACGCGGGTGATGTCGCGCCTGCGCGACTCCTTCGGCGTCGAGATGCCGCTGCGCGATCTCTTCGAGGCCCCGAGGTTGGCGGATCTCGCCGCACGGATCGAGGCGGCGCGGCGGTCCGGTTCGCTGGCCTCCGCTCCGCCTCTGGTGCCGGTGCCACGCGTGGGGACGCTATCCTTGTCGTTCGCCCAGCAGCGCCTTTGGTTCATCGATCAGCTCGAACCGGGCAGCCCGCTCTACAACATGCCGGTGGCTCTCCGCGTCGAAGGGTCGTTGGACGCCGCGGTGCTGGCGCTCTGCCTCGGCGAGATCGTGCGCCGCCACGAGGCGTTGCGGACGGTGTTCGCCGCGCTGCAAGGGACGCCGGTGCAGGTGATTCAACCGGCCGAGCCCTTCCGTCTCCCCGTGGTGGATCTGTCGGCGTTGCCGGAGAGCGTGCGCGAGGAGCTGGCGCGGACCCTCGCCGTGGCGGAGGCGGGCTGGCCGTTCGACCTCGCGCAGGGCCCGATGCTGCGCGGCTTGCTGTTGCGCCTCGCCGAGAGCGATCACGCCGTCATGCTGACCATGCACCACATCGCCAGCGACGGCTGGTCCATGGGCGTGCTCGTGCGCGAGGTCGCGGCGCTCTATCCGGCTTTCGCCGCGGGACGCCCGTCGCCTCTGCCGGAGCTGCCGGTGCAGTACGCGGACTTCGCGGTATGGCAGTCCTCCTGGCTGCGCGGCGAGGTTCTGGAGCGGGAGATCGACTTCTGGCGCTGTCAGCTCGCCGGTCTGCCGCCGCTCTTGGAGCTGCCCACTGACCATCCGCGGCCCGCAGCGCAAAGCTACCGCGGCGCGGTACGGCCTGTGCGGCTCCCCGCCGGTTTTACCCGGCAGATGGAGGCTCTCGCACGCGAAGAGGGGGCGACCCTCTTCATGCTGCTCCTGGCCGGCTTCCAGACCCTGCTGGCGCGTCTCAGCGGGCAGGACGATGTCGCGGTGGGCTCGCCCGTCGCCGGACGCAACCGGAGTGAGACCGAAAGATTGATTGGATTTTTCGTCAACACGCTGGTCCTGCGCGGCGATCTGACGGGAGCTCCCACGTTCCGCGAGTTGCTCGGCCGGGTGCGTGAGACCGCGCTGGCCGCCTATCTGCACCAGGACGTGCCGTTCGAAAAGCTGGTCGAGGAACTGGCCCCGGAGAGGAGCCTCGCCCACGCCCCGCTGTTCCAGGTGGTACTCGTCCTGCAGAACGCTCCGGTAGAAAGCCTGGTAGTCGAGGATCTGCGCCTGCGACCCGTGAACGTGGCAGGAGCGACGGCGAAATTCGATCTCACCATCAACCTCGAGGAGCACGGCGGCGAGCTCATTGGCATCGTCGAGCACGCCACGGATCTTTTCGATACCACGACCATCGATCGGCTGTTCGCGGGCTTCGAGCGGCTGCTGGCCGCGGCGATGGCCGATGCGGCTTTGCGCGTCGCGGAGCTGCCGCTGCTCAGTGCGGCGGAGCGGCACCAGCTCCTGGAGTGGGGAGGGATCCGGGAGGAGTTTGCCGGGGCCTCGACGCTCCACGATCGTTTCGCGGAGCAGGCTCGGCGGTCCCCGGATGCTGCGGCCCTTACCCACGGCGGGATGACCCTGAGCTACGGCGCGCTGCACCGGCGATCTAACCAACTGGCCTACTGGCTGCGCCGGCAGGGCGCAGCCCCCGAGAGCCGTGTCGGTCTGCTGCTGGATCGCTCCGTGGATCTGGTGGTGGGCATCCTGGGTGTCCTCAAGGCCGGGGCTGCCTATGTGCCGCTCGATCCCGATTCTCCGCGCGAGCGGCTGGCCTTCATGCTGGAGGACGCGGGTATCCAGACCGTGGTGAGGGCCGAGGAGCTCGCGTTGCTGGAGAAGTTGCCTGCCGAGGACCTCGAGCCTCTGGCGGACGCATCGAGCCTGGCGTACGTGATCTATACCTCGGGCTCCACGGGTCGACCCAAGGGCACTCTGATCACCCATGGCGATGTCGTCCGGCTGTTCGACGCCACCGACCCGTGGTTCGGGTTCGGCGAGCGGGACGTGTGGACGCTCTTCCATTCCTACGCCTTCGACTTTTCGGTCTGGGAGATCTGGGGCGCGTTGCTCTATGGCGGCCGGTTGGTGATCGTGCCCTGGGAGGTGAGCCGCTCGCCCGAGCTGTTCCTGGATCTGCTGGACGCCGAGCGGGTCACGGTGCTCAACCAGACCCCCTCGGCCTTCGTCCAACTCGCGCAGGCCGAGGCGCAGCGCGGCACTGTGGAGACGTCTCTGCGGTTTGTGATCTTCGGTGGCGAGGCGCTCGATCCGGCCAGCCTGGAGCCGTGGTTCGAGCGCCATGGCGACGCGCGGCCGCGGCTGGTCAATATGTACGGCATCACCGAGACGACGGTGCACGTCACCTACCGGCCGCTGTCCATGGCGGACGCCCGGGGCGAGCACCGTAGCGTCATCGGCGTGCCCATCGCCGACCTGTCTCTGGCCGTGCTGGACCCGAGTCTGGTGCCGGCCCCCATCGGCGTGCCGGGCGAACTGGTGGTGGGAGGCGCGGGGTTGGCCCGCGGCTATCTGGGCCGGCCAGAGCTGACGGCGGAGCGCTTCGTTCCGGACTCGTCTGGTGGCCGGCCGGGAGCGCGGCTCTACCGGTCGGGCGACCTGGGACGTTTCCTCCCCAGCGGCGAAGTGGAGTACCTCGGCCGGCTGGATCACCAGGTGAAGATCCGCGGCTTCCGCATCGAGCTGGGAGAGATCGAGGCGGCGCTGGCAGCGGTGCCCGGAGCCCGCCAGGCGGTCTTGCTGGTGCGCGAGGATCGTCCTGGCGACCGGCGGCTGGTTGCCTATGTGGTGGGCGATGCTACGGTGGCGGAGCTCCGCCAGGCGTTGCGCGATCGGCTGCCGGACTACATGGTGCCGGCCGCCTTCGTGACTCTTGCGGCGTTGCCCCTCACGGTCAACGGCAAGGTGAACCGCAGGGTGCTTCCCGCGCCGGAGCAGGCGGGCAGCGAGGAAACCTATGCTGTGCTGAGCACGCCGGTCGAAGAGGTCCTCGCCGGAATCTGGGCCGACCTCCTCGGGCTCGATCGGGTCGGGGCGGACGATCATTTCTTCGACCTGGGCGGCCATTCCCTGCTGGCCACCCAGGTGATGTCGCGCCTGCGCCAGGCTTTCGGCGTCGAGATGCCGCTCCACGACCTCTTCGAGGCACCGGTACTGGCGGACCTCGCCGCCCGCATCGAGGCGGCGCAGCGAACGGGCATGGTCCCGCCAGCTTCGTCCATCCTTCCCGTGCTGCGGGAGGGTGGCCTGCCGCTGTCGTTCGCCCAGCAGCGGCTCTGGTTTATTGATCGGGTCCAATCGGGCAGCCCGATGTACAACATCGCGGCGGCGCTACGTGTCGAGGGTCCTCTCGACGCTGCGGTGCTGGCCCGCTGCCTTGGTGAGATCGTGTGCCGTCACGAGGCCTTGCGTACGGCCTTCGTCGCGCCGCGGGGCACGCCGGTGCAAGTGATTCAACCGGCTGAGCCTTTCCCGCTTTCCATGGTGGATTTGTCGGCGCTGTCGGAGATCGCGCGCGAAGAGCTGGCACGGACGCTCGCTGCGGCGGAGGCGGCCCGGCCGTTCGACCTCGCGCGCGGCCCGCTGCTGCGTGGCGTATTGCTGCGCCTCGCCGAGAGCGATCACGCCGTTGTGCTGACCATGCATCACATCGCCAGCGACGGCTGGTCCATGGGCATCATGGTGCGCGAGGTCGCGGCGCTCTATCCGGCCTTCGCTGCGGGCCACCCTTCGCCATTGCCGGCGCTGCCGGTGCAGTACGCGGATTTCTCTGTCTGGCAGCGC
This sequence comes from Thermoanaerobaculia bacterium, assembly GCA_035628695.1. Lineage (GTDB taxonomy): Bacteria > Acidobacteriota > Thermoanaerobaculia > Multivoradales > UBA5704 > DASPJI01. Next base: position 4,345 of record DASPJI010000601.1, read on the forward strand.
TCTTGGCTGCAGGGCGGGGTGCTGGAGCAGGAGATCGACTTCTGGCGCCAACGGCTCGCCGGGCTACCGCCGCTCCTTGAGCTGCCTACCGACCGCCCCCGGCCCGCGCTGCTCAGCCACCGCGGCGCCACCCGGTCGGTGCATCTGCCGGCCGAGCTCTCCCGGCCGATGGAGGCTCTGGGCCGGCGCGAGGGCGCGACGCTCTTCATGGTGCTCCTTGCCGGCTTCCAAGCCCTGCTGGCGCGCACCAGCGGGCAGGACGATCTCGCGGTGGGCACGCCTGTGGCCGGCCGTAACCGGGTGGAGATTGAGGGACTGATCGGGTTTTTCGTCAACACCCTGGTGTTGCGC
>DASPJI010000602.1:0-11097 GCA_035628695.1 Thermoanaerobaculia bacterium
CACCGATCCGGAGGTGGTGCGGCGCTGTGTCGACGGCGTCGAGGTCGTTCACCACGTGGCCGCGGCCTTCCGCGAGCTCAACGTCCCCGACACCTACTACCACGAGGTCAACGTCGGCGGCACCCGCAACGTCCTCGCGGCCGCGGCCCGGGCCGGCGTGCGCAAGGTCGTCTACTGCAGCACCTGCGGCGTCCACGGCAACGTCGACCACCCGCCGGCGGGGGAGGACGCCCCGATCAAGCCCGCCGACTACTACCAGCGCACCAAGTACGAGGCCGAGCCCGTCGTCCAGGAATATTTCCGGCAGGGGTTGAAGACCGTCATCCTACGCCCGGCGGCGATCTACGGACCGGGGGATCCGGAGCGCTTCTTCCTGATCTACCGGCGCGTCGCCAAGGGGACCTTCCCCATGTTCGGCAACGGGCGCACCTACTATCACCCGCTCTACATCGACAACCTGGTCGACGCCTTCGTCCTCGCGATGGAGGAGGGGCGGGGCGAGGGGGAGGCCTACCTCATCGCCGACGAGCATTACGTCGAGATCGAGGATCTGGTGCGGCGGGTCGGCAAGTCCCTCGGGATGGACGTCAAGGTCCCTCACTTCCCGGTCTGGCCCGTGGTGGCCGCCGGCCACGTGTGCGAGAAGATCTGCAAGCCTTTCGGCGTCACGCCGCCGCTCTTCCCCCGCCGCGTCGACTGGTACCGCCAGAACCGGGCGTTCAAGATCGACAAGGCGAAGCGAGATCTCAATTATCAGCCGCGCGTGGGCCTCGACGAAGGGCTGCGCCGGACGGCTGAATGGTACCGGCAGGAAGGCTATCTTTGAAAGATCGCAAGTCACTGATTTCAAAGTGCAAAGCGGAGGTACTCTGGATTTAGAATCAGGATTGTAAATATTTCCTTGAAATTTTGGCGTTTGGATGCTAGTTTGCACCGGCAGTCAGGGAAGTAAGCGGGTAGCTTGCTCCAGGAACTTACTGGACCCGCGCCAAGGGCGCCTAGTTGTGGAGACCACGACGCCGATGGCTAGACGTGTTCTTTCGAAGACCTTTCTCGCAGGGCTCCTCGCCCTCACCACCGCCGCCGCCGCTTCCGCCCTCCCGTGCTATGACACGGCGGAAGTCACCCTCAACTCCACGGCCTCCTATAACGCCAACTCGGGAAGCCCCAACCCCTTCGACCTGTCCGTGGTCGCCCGCGTGACGTCGCCTTCGGGCCGCGCCTACTCGGTGGATGGCTTCTTCGACGGCAACGGAGCCGGCGGCGCGATCGGCAAAGTCTTCAAGGTGAGGATCTACGCTGACGAGGTGGGCACCTGGCGCTGGACCGTTGCCAGCACCAACGTGCCGGGTCTCGCGGGAAAGAGCGGCAGCTTCGCCGTCTCGGGCGTCCTTCCCGGCGTCTTCGGCAAGGGTCCGGTGGTGGAGAACCCGGCCCGGCCGCGGACCTTCATGTACCAGCACGGCACCCCGGTCTTCCTGGTCGACAAGTTCCTCGACAACGCGGCGCCCAACCCCATCAAGTACTCCCACACGCTGCTGTCGGAGAAGCTCACCGACACCAACCGCGCGGCGCGGCTCGCCCGTCACACCGGGATGAAGCTCAACAAGATGAATGTCTACTACGCCAACCGCGGCGACTACGCGAGCATGTCGACCACCCCCTGGGTGGGGACGGCCACGGCCAACGACAAGACCCGCTTCGACCTCGCCCGCTGGCGCATGTACGACCAGTGGATCGTCAAGCTGCGCAACGCCGGGCTGGTGGCCCACCTCTGGTTCTTCGCCGACGACTCGGCCTTCGGTGACCTTCCCGACGCCCACCGGCAGCGGCTCATCAAGTACGCCATGGCCCGCCACTCCGCCTACGTTCACACCAAGTACATCCTGGCCCTGGAGTGGCAGGAGGGGTGGACCACCACCGAGGTGAACAACCACGCCAACTTCATCCAGGCCAAGAACCCGTGGGCGCGGATGGTCACGGTGCACGGCGTCACCGGCGACTTCAAGTTCCCCGGCGCCGCCTGGGCCGACTACATGGACATCCAGGCGGGCAACAGCGCCAGCCACTCGGTGGTCCACAGCCGCGGCCTGACCAACCGGAACCTGGCCGCCAAGCCGCTCCTCCAGGAGGAGCACGGCCTGGGCGAGGAGACGACCATCAACCGCCAGCGGGCGTGGGCGGCGTTCGCCGGCGGCGCCGCGGGTGTCGGCACCGGCGCCTTCCTCCAGCATCTGGCGACGTTCGCCAACCAGATCCGCTTCGAGCGCATGGAGCCCAACCAGGCGCTGGTGCGCTCCGGCGGCGCCTATGCCCTGGCCGAGAAGGGGGTCGCCTACGTCTTCTACCTGCACACCGGCGGCACGGTGGGCGTCGACCTCTCGGGTGTGACCGGCACCTTTGTCGCCCAGTGGTACGACCCGCGCACCGGCGCTTACCGGGCGGCACCGGCCGCGAGCGGCGGCGGTGTCCGTACCTACACGGCGCCGGCCGCCGGCGACTGGGTGCTCTACCTCCGCAAGTAGAGGGGCGATCCGCCCTCGGCAGAACGACGGCCGCCGGCTCCCGGCGGCCGTCGCTGTTTTTGTGGTGTGGACATGTGCTCACGTTGGGGGCGATTCATCCTTCCGGCATGCCCATTGCTTGAGCATTCGGCATTCACCTCGGAGGTGATCCATGCGTTTTCGTCCCTGGGTCTGGTCCGTCCTCCTCTCGTCCGCATTGGCTTCGTCTTCCAGCCTGGAAGCGGCCCCGCTGCACCCGGCCTATGACCTCCAAGGCCCCGGTCTGTCCCTGGCGCACGCCGGTATCGGGCTGGCGGGTCTCGCCGCCGGAACGCGGACGCTCACCCTCGACGTGGGGGGGCCGGTGGAGCTGGCGCTGCTGTACTGGGCCGGCCGGGAGCGCCCGTGCCAGCTCGACGCGGTGCGGAGCGAGTGCAGCGTGGCCGCGGAGCCGTATCTGGACCAGGTCCTGCGGTTCGACGGCGCGCGCGTGACCGGCACCGTGACCGGAACGGAGACCCAGCCCACCAGCAACCTCGGGGCGATCCTCAACATCGGCTACATGGCGGACGTGACGGACGCGGTGCGGGCCCGGGGGATGGGGCGCCTGTCGTTCGCCCTGGCCGACGGCGACCCGCTGAGCAACCTGGCGGAGCTCGACGGGGCCGGGCTGCTGGTCGTCTACGCCGATCCGGCGCGGCCGGCGGCCCGGGTCCTCGTCTCCCACGGGCTGGATTTTGGCTACGGGGAGGACTGGACGCCGGGCGAGACGCAGGTCACCGATCCCTTCACCTTCCTCCACGGCGCCGCCCGGCAGCCCCGCTCCGGCGAGGTGGTGCTGTTCGTGGGGAACGCGACGCGCCAGCGGCCCGACAGGATCGAGATCACGAATGCCGCCAACATCGCCGCTCTCGCCAACACCCTCGACGGTTCGGCCGGGGGCCAGTGGGACGCCGACCGCATCCCGGTCGAGGTCCCCGGGGGGGCGATCTCCACTTCGCTCCAGGTCTTCTCGGAGCCCTACGGCAGGAACCCCGATTCGCTGCTCTGGGTGATGGCCGCCCTGCGAGTGCCGCTGCCCGTACCCACCAGTTGCTCTACGGCGTTCTGGGGGGATCACCCGGAGGCCTGGCGGGAGACGGGGATCGCGACCTCTCAACGGGTGAGGAGCACCTTCAGCCAGGCGGCCGGCTACGGCGACGTGGCGGACGCCACGCTACGCAATGCCCTGCGCTTCCGTTCGTCGTCCGATCTCCTGGGCGCGGCCAAGGAGCTGCTGCGGGAGGCGACGGCCTCGCTGCTCAACGCCGTGCACCCCGCTCTGGAGTCGCCGCGGACGCGGACGCAGCTCATCAACCAGGTGAACGAGGCGTTGCGGAGCCGGAATCTCCCCGCGATCTGGGAGCTGACCGGCCAGCTCGAGCGCGAGAACGCCGCGGGCTGCCCGCTGCGGTAGGCCTCACCAGTCGAGATCCTTCTCGTACCCGAGACGGATCAGCATGTCGCCGGCCACGTCCTTGAAGATCCGCTTGTGCTCGGGCGTGAAGTGATTGCGCCAATCGCCCACGATCCCTTTGCGGTAGAAGCGCTTGCGGTTCTCCTGGCCGCGCTCGCGCCCGGCGTGGAAGCGGAACGACGAGCGCTCCAGCAGGTCGGCCACCAGGGCGTCGTCGTACGGCAGGCCGAGGAAGCGGAGCAGGCTTTCGACCACCGGCTTGCCGTCGGTGAGCAGCGCCTCGTAGGAGACGGCGCAGAGGGTGTGCCCCTCGGCGTAGCGGAGGTGGGTCTCCATGTCGCGGCGCCAGTCGGCCACCGCCTGCTCGAAGGAGAACGAGCGGTTGCCGTAGTCCTCGGTGAAGAAGCGGTCCGAGACCACCACGTCGCGGCCGTCGCGATAGATCACGATCAGCTTGGCGCGAGGGAAGAGGGAGCGGATCCGCTCCACGAAGTAGACGTTGCGCGGCGACTTCTCGATCAGGTAGCGGCGCGGGCGCAGCCGCTCCAGCAGGATCTCGAAGAAGCGCTGGACGAACTCCTCGGGCGTCCCGATCCGCCGCAGCTCGCGCCGCAGGGCGAGCTGGTCCAGGAGCCCCAGGTCCGGCAGCTCGGCGGGCCGCTCGTCGGGGGCGAGCCGCAGGGCGGGCTTCACCCGCAGCAGGAAAGGCTTGGCCAGGCGCTTCATCTGGTGGACGGGCCACTGGCGCGGTCCCCCCGCGCCCCACGGCGTCTGCTCGAAGAGCTTGTCGACCCGGCTCGCCGGGTCCGTCTCCTGCCAGCCGTGGCGGAAGAGGTGGGTCTCCATGACCCCCCGGACGTCGGGGTGGAGGCTCAGGAGGTTGAGGAGCCACGTGCTCCCGCTCTTCCGGTGCCCCACGATGAAGGCGCACTCGGGTCCTGCCGGCGTCTGTAGCGACTCCTCGGGGCGGCGGTTCGCCGCCGTGGCTCTGTCGATTCCTTGTCGATGCACTACGTTGTACGGCACTCCACACCTCCCGGAAAACAGCGATTGATCGATGTCTGGCGGGCCGGGTCTAGCCGGCGCGCCGGGCGGAAACGTCCTGGCGGTTCTCCGGGACCGCCTCGTTGTCGTTGGCCGCGGGGGCCAAGTCGTAGACCCAGACCACCGGCCCCTTGCCCCCCCAGGTGGCCGGGTCGAAGGTCTTGATCAGATGGGCCCCCCGGAGCTCGCGGTAGAAGCGGGCGAACGACGGGAAGCTCTCCTGGAGCTGCCGCTTGCGGTAGCGCCCCTGGGCCTCGCTGTTGGTCACCAGGTAGCGGATGCCCTGGGCGCGGTAGGCGTCCAGAGGCTTGGGCTCCCGCGAGATCAGCGGGTTGGCCATGTCCATGTCGACGGGATTGAGCAGCTCCGCGTCGGTCTTCTCCTGCGGCAGCCACCACTGGTGGCCGAACTCGTCGAGGTTGACGCCGTCGGCCGGGGGATATTGCTGGAGGAGCCGCACGCGCAGCCCCTGGTGGTGGGTGAACGGGCCGCGGGGCAGCCGCTCCAGGCGCTCCGCCAGGCGCTGGGAGGCCTGCGGGTTCGGGTTGAGGAGCGGACCGTACTCGTCCACCAGGATGCGCGTGTCGTCGCGCATGTTGGAGACGAGCCAGCGGTAGGAGACCAGCCGGCTGTCCAGGCGGTTGATCTCCCGGTTGTGGCGCACGCTCTCGGCGAGCGTCGGGAGGCAGGCCAGCACGGCCAGCACCCCGGCCACCGCCCAGGCCCTGCGCGGGGCCGAGCGCAGCGGCGCCGTCAGCACCAGCAGCCCCGGCCACACCATCGTCGCCAGCAGCGGATAGATGGCGTTGAAGTGCCGCGGCTGGGCGTGGTACGCGGCGACGGTGATCGCCGCCAGGAAGAAGAAGAGGCAGGGAATCAGGACGAGCAGCCCGTACCAGCGCGTCTCCCGCCGCGCCAGCGTGGCGGCGAGCCCCAGGAGGGAGAGGAGCGTCAGCGCCAGGCCCATGGAGGGCTGCGAGGTGATCACCCGGAAGAAGGCCGCGGAGGCGCCGGCCCAGGCGGCGAGGCCCGGCTCGTACGCCGTCCCCGTGTCCGGCTCGTAGCGCACCGGCTTCCCCTCCGCGCTCTCGCCGGCGTCCTGGGCGTCGCCCACCGAAGAGAGGCCCAGGCTGCCGATGACGCCGCCGAAGGTCTGCCGCGCCCAGGTGGGGTCGAGGAAATTGAACGGCGAGGTGAGGAAGAAGCCGCCGAGGAACAGGAGGCCCACCAGGGAGCCGCGCACCAGGAGGCTCCGCCAGCGCACCGGCGGCACCGCCGGCGATAGTGCGCGCAGCGCCTCCATGGCGATGAAAGTGGGGACCAGCACGATCCCGTAGTAGTGCGTGCCCATGGCCGCGCCGGCCAGGAGCGAGGCGAGGACCAGCGGCCGCAGGCGGCCGGTCTCCCGCGTCCCCAGGTAGAGGTAGACCGACAGCGCCATCAGGAAGCCGCAGGGCACGTCGCTCTTGATCTCCTGCGACGAGCTGATCATCGGTGCGAGCACCGCCGCCACCAGCGCTCCGGCGAGGCCGGCGGCGGGGTGGCCGAACGCCTTGCGGCCGAGCCGGTAGACCACGTAGACCGTGGCCACGCCGAAGGCCAGGACCACCAGCCGGCCGATGAGGAGGAAGGGCCCGTGCTCGAACAGGAAATGGGCGCCGAACTCCTCGGTCGACTCGAAGCGGCCGGTGAGCAGGCCGGCGGCGAAGTAGAGCCCGTAGAAGAAGGCGAGCACGTACATCAGCAGCGCCGGCTTGTGGAACCAGTGCGGGTTGAGGTCGCCCGTCCCCATGGCCATGGCGCGCTTCATCATGTGCAGCTCGTCGCCGTAGTAGGAGAAGGGGAGGTCGTGCAGAACGCCCCAGAAGCGGATGCCCGTGGCCAGCAGCAGGATCGCCGCGAGCGTCAGGGTCACGGCGCGGGACCGCGTCCCGGCCTGCTCGCCGGCCTGTTCGCCGGTAGCGCCGGCCACGGGAGCCCGGTCCCGCCGGGGAGCCCCGCCGAAGGTCGACGGAATCGTGGTGGACGAAAACGAGCTGCCCCGGGACTCCGTGCTCATACTGACCTCACTCGAGTCATGCCTGGTGAATGCTGAACACCGCCCCCATCCCCACGTCCTCCAGATCGACCTGGTGGAGCAGCGCCGGCCGCTCCAAGTCGTAGAGGGCGACGCGGGTCGGGTGGTTGCGGTGGTCGTCGCTCATCTTGAAGCCGTGCCGCACCCACGAGAGGTTCTGGCGCAGCTTGGTGTACCGGAAGCGGGTGAAGCCGACCCAGGCGCGGCGGCCGTCGCACGGCAGCAGGCCGCGGCACCAGCCCAGGGCGCGGTCGTCGTCGGGCTGGCCCAGCCCGTTGAGGTCGAGGTCGCTCTTCTCCCCCGTCGCCAGGTCGAAGCCGACCACGTGGCCGTCGATGGTGGTGAAGAGCAGGCGCCCGTCGTGCACGCAGCCGTCGTGGACCCCCTGGATCTCGACGTGGAAGCGCTCGCCGCCGCCGTTCTTGGCGGGATCGCCGGCGCGGTGGAGAGGCACGGCGTCGCGCTGGTGGAAGCGGGTCACCCACGGCTCGCCGTCGACGAAGAAGACGTAGTTCGGGTGCGCGTGGTGCGGCTTGGTCGTCGGCACCTTGCGGTAGTCGACGTCGGGGGAGAAGCGGTCCCAGACGTCACCGCCGAGGACGTGGGTCAGGCGGATCAGCTCGCCGTCCCGGCTCACCTCGGCCACCGCGTCGAGCCCGGTGACGGCGACGAGCAGGGTGCCCTCGGGCGTGGGCGTGACGTGGTGCAGGTCGTTGAAGCAGGGGAGCGAGATCACCCGGCGGATGGCGAAGCCCGGCAGCGCGCACTCCAGCACCTCGGTCTGGGTGCAGAGCCAGGCGGTGTCCCCCTCGAAGGTGCCGGCCTTGAACACGAACGACGGCCGGTCGTCCGGGCAGTTCTCGGGCGGCGACTGGTACTCGAGGACCCTCTCCGCCCGGTCCCCCTCCACCCGCACCACGACCGCGGTGCGGAACCGGTGCCACTCCTCCGGGATGGTGAAGCCCCCGCGCTGCTCCCCCCCGACGACCCACAGCGCACCCCGCTGGGCATTCATCGCGTCTCTCAAACCTCTCTCTCCCTCCGGATCAGCTTCTGGATAACCTGCTTCCACTCGGCCGGGCGCAGATAGATGAAGGTGCGCACCCCGACCAGCTTCCTGGCCGACCACACCATGGACGTGTTCAGGGCGATCAGCGTGACCGCGGTGGACAGCGCGATCCCATGGCCGCCCCAGAGGGGCACCAGGAGCACGCTCAGGATCACGTTGAGGATGGCGGCGCCGGCGGTCAGCACCAGCAGGCGGACATGGTGCCCGGTCATCTGCAGGGCGAAGCCCGAGGCGCCCGACGCGGTGTCCCAGAACGTGCCGACGGCGAGGATCAGCACGACGGTCCAGCCGCGGGCGTAGACCTCGTCGAAGGCGACCCCGAGCAGCGGCTTGCCGAGCAGGAGGAGGCCGATAAAGGCGGCGACCGAGATCATCGCCATGGCGGTGGAGGCCTGGCGCGCCAGGCGCTCCATCTCCTCCTTTCGGCCGTCGGCGTAGAGCACCGCGAACTCCTGCGGGAGGAGGAAGCTGGCGATGCCGGGCAGGGCCGCCATGACCTGGATCAGGCGGCTCGCGACGCCGTAGATCGCCACCTCCTCGTGCGGCCGGGCCCAGGAGAGGATCCACAGGTCCGACGACACGAAGAGCACCGACGCGGCGCTGCGCAGCCCCATGGCCGTGGTGGTGGCGAGGATGGTGCGGACGCCCGGCGGCGTCTGCGCGGTGCGCGGCTCCGACTCCTCGGCGGGCGTGGTCGCCCGCATGGCGGCGGCATAGCCGAGGAGGGTCAGGACCAGCGACAGCGTGTAGACGGAGGCCAGCATCTCCCAGGTCGCGCTGCCCGGCATGGCGAGCCAGAGGGTCAGGAAGCCGGCCAGCACCAGCACCCGCGGCAGCACCTGGGTGAGCGGCGCCGACACCGAATACATGCGGAAGGCGCGCAGGTAGCTGTCCATGAGCTGCCCGAGCGAGGCGAGCACCGGGATGCCGATGAGGAACGCGGTGGCGTAGGAGAGCTCCGGAGCGTCCAGGCGCCAGGCGACGCCGGGCCAGACCAGGAACAGGATCGGCGCGGCCAGCAGCCACATCCCAACCTGGAGCCCCAGCAGGCGCCGGCGCAGCAGCGACGTGGCCGCCCGCCCCCCCTCGCCGCGGCTGACGGGCACGAAGCGGAGCGTCGCCTGGGCGAGGCCGAGCTGCAGCACCAGCCCCACCGTGATGGTGGACTGGACGAGCAACAGATAGGAGGCGACCGCGGCCGTGTCCGCGGCCCGGGTGAGCACCATGGTCCCGGCGAAGCCGAGCACCATGGCGAGCATCTGGCTGGCGCCGAAGAGCAGCCCTCCGTGCCGCAGGCGCGCCAGGGACATGCCGCCGCCGGCGGCGGCCGGAGCCTTCACCGGTTCGGGCGGCACGGCGGGCGCGAGAGTCTCGGCGGCAGGCGGAATCACGGGGTGATCCCCTCTCTGCTCCGCTCCTGTCCCGGGGCGTTGTGATCGTCCATTCGAACCTTTGCGTCGAGAATGCACGGACCTTGAACCAATGCGCCGGGAGAGGCTGCAAGATCGTTGCCGGGGTCAGCGGGCCGGCTTGGCCGGTCCGATGGGGCCGGCGGCCAAACCGGCGACCGCGGCGTGGAGGCGATTGAGGTATTGCCCCTGGAGCTTGCCGAGGGGGACCGCCTCGCCGCGGGAGGCCTCGATGGCGGCGCGGGTCCTCTCCTCGCCGGCCTTGAGGAGCCCTGGATCGCCGGTCAGGCGGCCGGCGCGGACCAGGAGGGCGGCGGTGCCGGCCTTCTCGGGGCCATAGAGGTCGCGGTCCTTGGCGGTGACGCCGGCCAGCCGGCCGCCGACCCGCGGCCCCTCCCACCGATAGTCGAGGAGCCGCGGCCAGGCATCCTTTTCCCTTTTCTTGCCCGGCTCTCCCTGCCCGGTACCCTTTTCTCCACCCTTCGCGTCCGCCACCGCGAGCTCGCCGCTGTCGATCCCCGCCAGGGTCCGGGCGACGGCGGCGAGCACCTGGCTGGGACGCACCGCGGGTTTCCCCAGGGGGGCGTCGCCGGTGTCGACCATGAGCCGGTACAGGTTCTCGGCGTCGTAGAAGCCGTTGGTCCAGAGGGGCCCCGCCTGGGCGCTGCCGCCGGGGCCGTTCCCGACCTTCCCGCCGAGGAAGCCGTAGCGCCTGCCGTCCTTCTCGAGCTCGGCGTACTGCAGGGTGACGGCGCGGGCGAGGCCCGACTTGAAGTCCTCGAGGAAGCTGGGGTCGTCGCTGGCGAGCCCCAGGAAATGGAAGGCGGCGAGCCACTGGCCGCCGACGCGGCCGGTGAAGCTGGCCTTCCCGAGCGGGTGGTCGGCGGCGCAGGCGGGGCCGCCGGGACCGTCCTGGGCCTGGGCGCCCTTGACCGGCGCGGGGCCGCGGGTCTCGCACATGTGGCGCCGCATGGTCTCGCCCCCCTGCCGCAGGGTGTCGACCACCAGCGAGTCGCCGGTGAGCCAGTAATAGAGGTAGAGGTTCTCGAAGTAGGCGTGGGAGCTGTTGAAGTCGGACCGGTAGCCGCCGTAGCCGGCGGGGGACTGGCCGCAATAGAACCAGGCCTCGTCGGGGCCGCACTGCATGATCTGGGTGTGGAGGGTGCGGACGGCGCCGGGAAAGGCGATCTCGTCGAGCCACTGCACCTCGCCGGTGCGCATGGCGCGGAGGACCGCCGTGGCCGTGGTGTTGTGGTAATCCGTCCAGGTGCCGCACCAGAACACGTCGTCCCACCGGTCGCCCGGCGGCTCCTTCCCCTTGCACTGCAGCTCGGGGGACTTCCAGCGCCCCCAGTAGCGTGGGTAGACGCCGAAGGTCATGAGGCCGGTGATCCCCTCGTCCAGGATCGCCTTCCCGGTGGTCCCCAGCACGCCGGAGACCACCTCGTCGTAGCCGGCGAGCGCCTTGGGGAGGGGCCCGGCGGGGAACTCGGGGACCGCCTCGGAGGCGGCGAGCCAGGCGGCCTCGGGCCAGGGGC
>DASPJI010000603.1:0-5907 GCA_035628695.1 Thermoanaerobaculia bacterium
TTACAATGACCATACCGCCGGCAAGGGCGACCTCTTCCTCATGGTCCAGGGCCAGGACCTCCAGCCGCAGCTGCGGGAGCCGAAGGCCATCCGCCCCCGCCCGCTCGACCGGGCGCTGCGCGAGAAGCTCGAGGCCACCATCGCGGCGAACGTCCGGGCGATCCGGCGAAGCCCTCTGCGGGTCGCGTACGCCCTGGACGATGAGGTCTCCTGGAGCGTCCTCTCGCGGCCGATCCCCTGGCGCATCCACGGCGACGACGGCGACTACCGCAGGTGGCTCCACTCTGTTTACGGACGCGGCGCCCCCGGCGTTCAGATCGTCGGTCCCGACTTCGCCCTGGAGCAGCTCGGCCGTCCTCTCGGGAGGCTCGACTTCTCCCCCTTCCTGGACCGGATGTCCTACAACGACTCGGTCTGGGCGAACCTGCTGGGAGCCCTGGTGGAGCGCTGCCATCGGGAGGACCCCTCCACCCCCTGCGGCTTCGTGGGCGGCCAGGCCCCCGGCCTCTGGGGGGGCTACGACTACGCCAAGATCGCCAGGAAGGTGCAGTTCATCGAGGCTTACGACCTCGGCTCGTCGGCGGAGATCCTGCGCTCGTTCGCCCCGGACATCCCACGGGTCACCACGCATTTCCACAAGGATCAGCGGTCCCCCGGCAACGACCGTTACCTCGCCTGGCGCTACTTCGCCCACGGCCACCGGGGCATGATCGGCTGGGTGGACGAGAGCTGGTTCGAGGGGGGCAGACCTCGCCCCTGGCTCGACCGTTTCCGGCCCGCGCTCCGCGAGCTCGGGGGCGTCCAGGGCCCAAAGATGGTAGGCGCCCGGCCGCTCGACGATGGCATCGCCCTCTACTACTCCCATCCGTCTATCCAGGTCTCCTGGATCCTCGACGCGGAGGCGCACGGCAAGACGTGGCCGAACCGCAACGAAGACCACCGTCTGGGCACCTCCCACAACGTCCGCCGCGCCTGGACCTGGCTCCTGGAGGACGCCGGGCTCCAGTACCGCTTCCTCGCCTATGACCAGGTGGTGACCGGCGGCGTCCCCGCGGACGTCCGCGTGCTGATCCTCCCAGCCTGTTATGCGCTGTCGGACGTCGAATCCCGTCACATCGCCGGCTTCGCGGCGGCCGGAGGCACGGTGATCGCCGACTTCGCCCCCGGCCTCTTCGACCAGCACGGCAAGGGGAGGCTTCGCGGCGCCCTCGACGACCTCTTCGGCGTCCGCCACGACGGCACCGAGACCCGCGCCGACTTCTTCGGCGGCCGCCTCTGGGTGGAGACCGACCAGGACGCCGGCTACTCCTTCCGGCGCTACCGTGAGCTGCTGGAGACGGTCCGCCCGCGCCTGCACCAGGGCTATGCCATCGCTGAGAGGAATCTACCCGTGGGGACCGCCCGCCAGGTGGGCAAGGGCCGGGCGGTCTACCTGAACCTCTCGCCGCAGCGCTATCTGATGGAGAGGGAGGAGAGGACGGCGACGGAGGCGCACCGCCGCGTCTTCCTGGAGCCGGTCTTCGCGGCGGGGGTCGCCCCGTGGATCCGGGCGAAGGCGGACCGGGCGATTCCGCTGGAAGTCACCTACTGGTCGAAACAGGGGAGGACGCTCGTCTTCGTCATCCAGAACGTTCCCGTCTCGGGCAGCTCGACGGGAGGCGGGGGCGCCGAGGGGCTGGTGGAGGCGGTCGTCCCGGTGGAGGTCCGCCTCTCCATGCCGGTGCGGGACGTCCGCGACGAGCGCACCGGCCGCAAGCTCCCCGACGGCGACCGCTTCACCTTCCAGCTCGACACGACCGAGGCGGTCTTCTTCAGCTTCGCGGGAGAGCCGCCAACCACTCCACCCGCCGGCTCCTGAACCAGGCATTGAGGAGCCGCACCTCCCCGCCCTTCACCTGCCAGACCCGCGGCTCGTGGAAGTGGCCGAGGAGGAGGACGTCGTGTCCCTCGGCGAGGCGGCGCTCGGCGTAGGCGCGGATGGCCTCCTCGGGGAGCGCGGCCTTGTGCTTGAAGTTGGTCTGGGACAGCCGCTGCTCGGTCGAGCTGACCATTCGGCGGGCGAGGCCGCGCGGCAGGTTGAGGACAGCCAGGCGCACCGGCGCGCTCTTGGAGAGCCAGCGCCAGAACAGGTATTGCCGGTCCTTGTCGTTCAGCCCGTCGCCATGGACGGCGAGGTACCGCACCCCGTCCTCCTCGAAGGCGAACTCGACGCCGATGGCGTCGAAGGCGTCGGCGTAGGGGCTGCCGGTGAGGAAGAAATCGCGGTTCCCCTCCACGTAGTCCACCCGCAATCCCTGACGGCGAAGCTCGCGGAGCACCGGCACCACCGCCGCGATCTCCGCCGTCTCATACCGGGGATCGCCGATCCACGCCTGGAAGATGTCCCCCATGAGGACCAACCGGGTACACCCCTCCCCCGGCAGCGCCCGGAGCTGGCGGATCATCGGCTCGGAGGACCCGCCGGGTCCCCCCAGGTGCGCGTCGGCGATCAGGGCGATGGACATGGGAGTAGGCCTGCTCCCCGTCGAGGCTTTGGAATCAATGAGATGCCCTCACCTGGGATTGAAACCCAGGCTTTATGCCTATGCCCCTTCGAGGCGTTGAGGGTTGGCGCAGAGCGGAAATCTGGGCGTGCATCGGACCTCTTGGGCCACACGGCAGCGAGTCTATCTCACCATCTCCGGAAGCCCCGGGGCGAGGCGTCCGGCCCGCGATGAAGGAGCCTTCCATCTCGGGTCGAACCGTTCCAACCAGGGTCGAACGGCCGCCAACTCGAATGCCCCTCCGAGGGCAGCAGCGGCTGCCCGCGGAGGGACCCCTCGCATCAACCCCCGAAACCGCAGCTATCGGGGTCGACGTCACACGAATTCGGCCCACAGCGCCACTGCAAGGGACCGAAGGCGCGATCGCACCAGCATGGATAAACCGAAGTGTACCCAGTGCTGTCATCGTACAAAGTACAGAAACTGCGTGCCCCTCCCCTTGTGCAGGCGGCTCCGTCCTTGGTCGAGCAGTCCGCGGCGTAGGCAGGTCGTGGGCTCGAAAACACGCAGATGACGAGGATCCCAGCGAGCGCCGCCAATCGTAAAGCGTTCTTCATGATGTCTCCTCTGTGACGCCGGGGACCGGCCCCCGGCCCGCGGATTCTATCCCGCCCTGACTCTCCAACAGCCGGAAGCCGGCGGAGCGGAAGCCCTCGGCCGTTGCGGATCGATCCTCGACGAGCGGGTGTAGAAAGCAAGAACGCCGTCGCCTGCTCCGCCGGCTCGGGAGCAGGCCGCGGCGTTGCTGTTGGAGGGATGTCTCTCGGATCGCATCCGGACGCCGCGGATCTCGTCCGGACGCTCCGGGAAGCTTCCCGAGCCCCCCGGATCACTCCCGATTCACTCGGATGGAGTCCAGGCGCTCCGGATGGCATCCGCGGCGTTCGGATGGCATCCGCACGGCCCGGGAAGCTTCCCGGGCGCTTCGGATGGCGTCCCATTCAATTGGATGGAGCCCGAAGCGTCCGGATGGAGTCCGGGCCGTGCGGATCAGGCCCCTACACGATCGTCAGCTTCGGCTTGGCCGCCGCCTGGCGCGCCACCTCGGCGACCACGGACTCGGCGACCTGCCGGAAGGCGCCGGCGTGGGGGCCGCGGGGATCGGCGACGACGATGGGCACACCCGCGTCTCCCCCCTCGACGATCTTGGCGTCCAGGGGGATGGAGCCGAGGAAGGCGGTCTCCAGGAGATCGGCGGTGCGCTTGCCGCCGTCCTTCTTGAAGATGTCCGTCGCCTCGCCGCAGTGCGGGCAGATGAAGGTGGACATGTTCTCGATGATGCCGATCACCGGCACGTTCACCTTGCGGAACATCGCGAGGCCCTTGCGCGCGTCGATCAGCGCCACGTCCTGCGGCGTGCTGACGATCACGGCGCCGGAGAGCGGCACCTTCTGGGTCACGGTGAGCTGCGCGTCCCCCGTGCCGGGCGGCAGGTCCAGGATCAGATAGTCGAGGGCGCCCCACTCGACGTCCCCCAGCATCTGCTCGATCGCCCGCATCACCATGGGGCCGCGCCAGATGACCGGCGTGTCGGTCTCCAGGATGAAGCCGAGGGACATCACCCGGATGCCGTACTTCTCGAAGGGGAAGATGCGGTTGCCCACCACCCGCGGCTTCTCGGTGATGCCGAACATCATCGGCACCGACGGGCCGTAGATGTCGGCGTCGAGGAGCCCGACGCGGTGGCCGAGCATCCCCAGCATGATCGCCAGGTTGGCCGCCACGGTGGACTTGCCGACGCCCCCCTTGCCGCTCGCCACCGCCACCACGTGCCGCACCTCGGGGATGAGCGACGAGTCCTGGGCAATCGCACGCTGCGCCGTCTCCTCCCGCGAGGCCGGCCGCTGGACGTTCAGGTTCACCTGCACCGCCGAGATCTCCGGGATGGCGGCGACCGCGCGCTCGGCCGCCTCCCGCACCTGACCCGCCGCGGCCTCGTTCTGGGTGGAGATGACCAGGTCCACCGTCGCCACGCCGCCGGATACCTTCACCTGGTGCACGAAGCCGAAGGAGACGATGTCCCGGCGCATCCCCGGGAACGTCACCCCCTTCAAGGCATCCCACACCCTGGACTCGACATCGTTCGCCATAAGCTCCTCGGTTCTTATCGGGGATCGCGGCGCCCGGCTGAACAACCAACGGAGGGCGCCGCGGAGCAAGCGTACCATCTCATTCGCCGGCCAGCCGCAGGACGTTCGCGCGAGTCCCTGCGTCCAGCCGGAAATTGAGGCGCTCGAGCCGGTCGAGAAGGGGTGCGAGCCGGTCCACCCGGCCGGTCCGCCTGGCCTTCAGCAGAATTCCCAGGGTACCGGTCATCCGGAGCCTGAGCCTGTCGGCAAACCGGCGGGCCAGAAAGTCGTCCAGAACGACCAGAGAGCCGGTGCTCTGGAGCGCGAGCGCCAGCACCTCTCGCTCCCCGGTTCCCAGGTCCGTCACCAGAGGCAGGACCGAGGGGCTCATGACCTCCCGGATCTCGAGCCAGGGCAGAGAAGAGAGGGAGGGGAGAGAGACTCCCCGGTCGAGGCCCGCCGCGATCTCCCGCGCAACGCCTCCGGGCACCACCACGTCGCCGTAGAGCTCGGGCAGGAGGTCCAGCAGATCGAGCTGAAAGAGGTACTGCAGAGGCGAGGTGTTGACGATGACCTCAGGCATTCTCGAGGTCTCGCCGCAGCTCCTCTTCGGTCAGACGGAAGGTGGGGACGCCGTAGTCACCCAGCTTGGTGAGGAACAGCGCCTTGGGAATCCCGGCCAATCGGGCGGCGGCTCCGGACGAGAGCTTCCCCAGCTCATAGAGCTTGACGGCAGCCGCCAGGCGCAGCTCCTCCCCCATCTCGTCGGCGGACACCTTCAGCGCCAGGAGGGAATCGTCAGGGATGTCGAGGAGTATCCGGCTCATCATCACGCCTCTCCTCCGGATTCTACTTCAGGAGGCCCCCCCTCCCCCTCCGGCAACCGCAACCCCGCCATCTCCGCCACCTGGCGGCGGACCTCGTGGATCAGCTCGTTCTTGCGGCGGATGCCGTAGGCGGCGGGGTCGAGAGGGGCGCCGAAGGAGACGGTCACCTTGCCGGGACGGATGGCCCAGTTCCCCTTGTGCTGGATGGCGCGGGTGCCGCGGATCCCCACCGGCACGATCGGCAGGCCGCTCTTCATCGCCATCAGGAACCCGCCGCGCTCGAAGGGGAGGAGCTCGTCCGTCGTCGCCCGCGTCCCCTCGGGGAAGAGGAAGATGGAGGTCCCCTTGCGGAGATGGGCCACCGCCGCGGTGAAGCTCTGCCGGGCGGTGCTCCGGTCGCCGCGGTCGATGGGGATGTAGCCGCCCGCCTTCATCGCCCAGCCGAAGACCGGGATCTGGAAGAGGCTC
>DASPJI010000604.1:0-2711 GCA_035628695.1 Thermoanaerobaculia bacterium
GTCCGGCCCGCCCGGGTAACCCGGATCGGGGGGGCCGGACGCCTGATCGAGGCTCAGCCTCCGCCGACGGCGTAGAGGCCCGAGCGGGCCGCGGAGCCCGCCCGCTCCGCCGGCGTCGTGCACCGGCGGATCGAATCGAAATCGTCACGACAGCTCAGGAACGCGTCCACGAGCGCCGGATCGAAATGCCGGCCGCGGTCCGCGGCGATGCGGCGGACCGCCTCTTCGTGGCCGTGCGCCAGCTTGTACGGCCGGCGGCTGGTGATGGCGTCGTAGGCGTCGGCCAGGGCGACGACGCGCGCCGCCAGCGGGATGTCGCCGCCGGCCAGCCCGCGCGGGTAGCCGCTGCCGTCCCAGCGCTCGTGATGGCCGTAGGCGATGTCCATCCCCATGCCGAGGAAGGTGTGCCCCTCGAGCTCCTCGATGACGCTACGCAGCGTGTCGCCGCCGATCTGCGGATGGGTCCGCATGACCGCCCGCTCCTCGGGATCGAGCGGACCTGCCTTGAGCAGGATGGCGTCGGGGATGCCCACCTTGCCGATGTCGTGCAGCGGGCTCGACTTGTAGAGCATCTCGACGAACTCGGCCGAGACCCGCAACGGGAAGCGGCCGGTGGCCAGCTCCTCGCCCAGGCGGCGGCTGTAGGCGGCCATGCGCTCCAGGTGCTGGCCGGTGGCGTGGTCGCGCGACTCGGCCAGGCGGGCGAGGGTGAGCAGGGCGATGTCCCGCGTCTGGCGGATCTCGGCGGTCTGCTCGGCCACCATGCGCTCCAGGTTGCGCCGGTACGCCTCGTTCTGGCGGATGAGCCGCGCCCGCTCGAGCGCCCGCTCCACCGTGTTCAGGAGGTCGTCGATCTCGAAGGGCTTGACGATGTAGTCGTAGGCGCCCGCCCGCAGGCAGTGGCGCACGGTCTCCATGTGCTGGAGCCCCGAGACCATGACCACCTGCACGGTCTCGTCGAGCGCCTTGAGCCGCTCCAGCAGCTCGATGCCCGACAGGCCCGGCATCTCCACGTCGGAGATCACCAGCGACGGGTGGGGCGGCTCGGAGGCCAGGGCCAGGGCTTCCGCCGCGCTGCCCACGGCACGGCACTCCAGGGGGAGACCGGAGAGACAGGCGAGCAGCAGCCCGCGGATGGCCGGCTCGTCGTCGACGACGAGGACTCGTTCCTTCATGGCACCTCGACGCGGACCGGCCCCCCGACGGCAACGCTGGGCTCCGGCACCGCGATCCGGACCACCCCCAACATCGGGAGCGTCCACCCTGCGCGAGGGCCGTTTCGCGGCGGCGGAGAGATCCCGGACGCAAGAGCCCCGGATCTCACCGCTCTGAGACAACATTCAATACACTACAATAGAAAAAAACTGCAACGGCTGGAATTGTACACGTCTCGTGCCAACCCGCCAAAGCGGCGCCGCTCTGTTGATATCCTTTGCCGGCTTTGGAAAGGAGGGGGGAATGATCAAGCTAGTCCTTCTGCGGCATGGAGAGAGCACCTGGAACCTTGAGAACCGGTTCACCGGCTGGACCGACGTGGACCTCTCGCCCAAGGGGCTGGAGGAGGCCCGCGAGGCGGGGCGCCTGCTCCGGGAGGGGGGCTACAGCTTCGACGTGGCCTACACCTCGCTGCTCAAGCGGGCGATCCGCACGCTCTGGCTCACCCTGGATGGCATGGACCTGATGTGGCTCCCGGTCCACAAGAGCTGGCGCCTCAACGAGCGCCACTACGGGGCGCTCCAGGGGCTCAACAAGGCCGAGACCGCGGCCCAGTACGGCGAGGCCCAGGTCCACGTCTGGCGCCGGAGCTACTCCGATCCGCCGCCGCCGCTGACCCCGGACGACCCGCGCTACCCGGGGCAGGAGCCGCGCTACGCCGGCCTGTCCCCCGAGGAGCTGCCGCTGGCCGAGTCGCTGGCGGACACCGTCGCCCGCTTCCTCCCCTACTGGCACGGCACCATCGTGCCGGACCTGCGCGCCGGCAGGAAGGTTCTGATCGCCGCGCACGGCAACAGCCTGCGGGCGCTGGTCAAGCACCTGGACCAGATCTCCGAGGAGGAGATCGTCGGCCTCAACATCCCCACCGGCATCCCGCTGGTCTACGAGCTCGACGACGACCTCCGGCCGTTGCGGCACTACTACCTGGGCGATCCCGATGCCGCCCGCAAGGCCGCCGAGGCCGTGGCCAAGCAGGGGAAGGCGACGTAGCGGACAGGGTGCGCTACTCGGCTCCGCCCGGGAAGAGGACCACCTTGGTGCACCCCTCGAGACGCCGGTCGAACAGGTCGTAACCCCGCGGCCCCTCTGCCAGCGTCAAACGGTGGGAGACGAGGGCGGCGAGGTCCCCGGCACGGGCCTCGGCCAGCGGCAGGAGCCGCTCCATGTAGCGGCGGGCCGGGGCGCGGCCGGCGTGGTACGTGAGATTCTTGTCGTAGATCTCCCCCGGCGCGAGGGCGAAGCGGGTCTCGGTGTGGACGCCGACGGCGGACAGGGTGCCGCCGGGGCGGGCCAGCTCGTAGGCGAGGCGCGTGGCCTCCGGGCTCCCCACGGCTTCGAGGACCGGGTCGGCCCCGCGCCCGCCGGTCGCCTCCCGCACCGCCGATATCGCATCGCTCGGATCGTCCTGGAGCGCCAGCGGCTCGGCGCCGAACCTTCGGGCCAGAGCGAGCCGCTCGCGAAGGACGTCGATCGCGAAGACCCGCTCGGCCCCCAGC
>DASPJI010000605.1:0-6247 GCA_035628695.1 Thermoanaerobaculia bacterium
CTGCTCCCGCGCGCCGTCGGTCTCGCCGAGGTCCATGAGGACCTCCCCGAGCCCCTCGTAGGCCGAGGCCGTGCCTGGATGGAGGTCGCCCACGGCGCGGCGATAGATGGCCAGCGCCTCCTCCAGGGACGCCCGCGCGTCCCGCGGATTCCCCAGCTCGCGCTGCACCGCGCCCAGGTTGGCGAGGATCGCCGCCACCTCGGGATGGCTCGGTCCCAGCACCTGGCGGTCGATCCGCAGCGCCCGCTCCAGGTAGCCGAGGCCGTCCTGGGGGTTGCCGGAGAGGCGTGACAGGATCCCAACCAGGGCGAGCACACCGGCGGTGTCCGGGGTCTCGCGGCCGCGGGTGCTCTCGACCAGCTCGAGGGCCATCCGCGCCTCCTCCAGCGCCTGGGCATGCCGGCCGAGGTCCCCCAGGGTTTGGGCGCGCAGGAAGCGGAGATCCCCCTGGTGATCGACCGGGACCGCGTCGCGGTGGCGGTCGAGGGCCTCGAGCAACGCGAAGCGGCGGAAGGGGGGCCAGCGCTGCCGGGACTCGACGGCGAGCCGCAGGATCTCGGCGGGCGGCACCCTCCCCATCGCCAGCTCCTCCCCCACTACACCCGCCAGCTCCCCGGCGTCGTCCGGCCCCGCCCACCAGGCGAGCTCCCGCCGGAAGCGCTCCCGCGGCTCCGGGTTGTCCAGGTGATCGGCCAGGGAGAGGAAGAGGAGGGCGAGGCCGCGCGTGGCCACGGAGACGTGGCGCCCGAGGTACTCCAGCAGCTCCGAGGCCAGCCGCGCCCGCTTGTCGGCCGTCACCGAGCCCAGCAGGGCGTGGGCCTGGGAGGGGCTCACGAAGGCATAGGTCAGCAGGCCGGGGAACGACGGGTGACGGTACTGGAGGTCGAGGAACAGCCGATTGTCGCCGGTCTCCACCAGCTCCTCGTCGATGACGTCGAGGATCTCGTCCCGCGCCTCCTCGTCCAGCTCGATGTGGGCGAGGAGCAGCTCGGCCGGAACGTTGGCGCCGCACAGGGCGGCCAGGTCGAGGAATCGCTCCAGCCGGTCCGCCACCTGGAGGTCGAGGTCCGCCAGCAGGCTCCGCAACACCTCCTGGGATTCACCGGATCTCTCCGGCGCCGCCATTTCCACCCGCAGCACCTCGCCGCCCGGCGCGAGATCCTCACTCCGGTCGCGTGGATGGCAGGAGAGGACCAGGGCCACGCCGGTGCCGCGCCGGGCTTCGTCGATCAACCGGCGGCGCAGCACCGCGTCGAGCCCGGCGCCGTTCTCGACGTGCAGGACCAGCCGCTTCGGGCTCTCCAGGAGGCGCCGGAAGGCGTCCCACAGGGTGAGCCCGGAGAAATCCAGAACGGGATGCGGCGATCCCGGCACCGATCCCAACACAAGGGCCAGCAGGGCCGCCGCCGAGGGGGTGGGAGGGAGCGCCTCGGCGAGCTGCCGCGCCGCGGTCAGCCGCTCCTGGTTCACCCCCTTCTCCGCCTGGAGGGCGAGGAAGCGGAGGAGCCCCTGATCGCCGTCCTCGTAGCCTTCGAGGTCCAGGGAGACCACGTCGAGCGCGGTACGCGCCGCGGCGGTCGCAAGGAGGTCACGGCGCCCGCTCCCCCGCTCTCCCGAGAGGAGGATCACCGGCATGGCCGGATCGGCGAGCGCTCCGGCCACCCGTCTGAGGTTGTCCTGGTCGTGTGTGGTTTCCGCAGGCACGAGCTCCTCCATTCCTGACGAGCGGGGATCGTACAGGAAAAGAGGCCTTCACCCCGCGCCCGCCGATCTGATCGCTGGCGCGTCCCCCTGGCCTAGTCGTCGTGCTCGCCGGTCTCAGCCGAGAGGGAGTCCCCAGCGCGCACGGCAGCCAGGAGATCCTGCTGCTCCGGGACGGCGGCCGCGATCACCTCGGCCGAAACCGGAGCCTCCGCGGGAGCTCCGCCGGTCTTGCCGAAGCTCACGATCTGCTGCCAGTCACGGTCGAGTTTGTCGCCGAAGATCACGAGGAGATCTCCCGGCTGGGCGGTCTCCAGCGACCTCTGCACCGCCTCCGGCTCGTCGAAGACGCCGGGGACGATGCGGTCGGCGGCGAAGCCGGCGGCGAGCAGCCCCTGGCGGAGCAGCTCCCCCACCTCTCCCCGCTCCCGGCCGCGGCGGTTGTCGTCCTCGCGCAGCAAGATCAGGTCGAACGCCGGCGCGGCGGCGCGGGCCACGTCCAGGATGTCCTCGTCCCGCCGGTCGCCCGGCGCCGAGACCACGCCGAGGCGGCGGCCGTGCACCGTCATCTCGCGGACGGTCTGCGCCATGGCGGTCATGCCGTGGGCGTTGTGGGCGTAATCCAACAGCACCCGGAAGGCGTGCTCGTTGTAGAAGTTCATCCGCCCCGGGGTCTGGTAGAAGTCGGTGGTGAAGGTGCGCAGTCCCTGGCGCACGTTCTCCAGGCTCACCCCCATGGAGATGGCGATGGCCGCGGCGAACATGGCGTTCTGCACGTTGTGCAGGGCGTGGCCGTCGATCGTCGCCGGGATCTGCCGCGCCCAGAGCAGAGGGACGTGGTCCTCCCCTTCATAGAGGACGATCATGCGGCCGTTCAGCCCCTCCTCCAGGGCGATGGCCCGGCCCTTGTCGCGGATGTGCCGGCGCACCCGCTCGTTGTTGCGCTGCATGGTGACGTAGACCGGCTTGCCCGGGCTGTGGTCGGCCATACGCGCCACCCGCTCGTCGTCGGCGTTGAGAACACAGAAGTCCCGCGCCACCTCCACCACCACGCGCTTGACCTCCGCCAGCTCGTCGAGGTCGTCGATCCCCCCCATGCCCAGGTGGTCGGCGGCGACGTTCAACACCGCGCCCACCGTGCACCGGCGCCAGCCGAGGCCGGAGCGGACGATGCCGCCGCGCGCGGTCTCCAGCACGGCCATGTCCACCGTCGGGTCGCGCAGCACCAGGTGGCTCGCCCACGGGCCGGTCATGTCCCCCTGGACAGTGAGCACGCCGTCGATGTAGACGCCGTCGCTGGTTGCCATGCCCACGGTATGGCCGGCGAGCTTCAGAATGTGCCCCACCATGCGGGTGGTCGTGGTCTTGCCATTGGTGCCGGTGATCGCCGCGATCGGGATGCGGTACGGCGTGTCCTTCGGGAAGAGCATGTCGATGACCGGCCCGGCCGCGTCCCGCGGCTTGCCCTCGGTCGGCGCCACGTGCATCCGGAAGCCCGGGGCGGCGTTGATCTCGACGATGCCGCCCCCCACCTCACGGTAGCTGCGGGTGATATCCGGCGAGATGTAGTCGACGCCGCCGACGTCCAGCCCCACGGCCCGCACGGCGCGCTCCGCCATCGCCCGGTTGTCGTAGTGGATGACGTCGGTCTTGTCGATGGCGGTGCCGCCGGTGGACAGGTTGCCGGTCGAGCGCAGGTAGAGCACCTCCCCCTCGGGGAGCACCGTGCCCAGGTTGTAGCCGGCCTGCTCCAACAGGCGCTCGGCCTGGTGGTCGATCTCCAAACGGGTCAGCACCTTCTCGTGCCCGACGCCGCGCCGGGGGTCGCCGTTGACGAGGTCCACCAGCTCGGCGATGGTGTGCCGGCCGTCCCCCACCACGTGGCCGGGGACCCGCTGGGCCACCGCCACCACCTTGCCATTGACCACCAGGATCCGGTAATCGTGTCCTTCCAGATAGGTCTCGACGATGACCACCGACGAGCGCTCGTAGGCCTCGTCGAACGCCACCCGCACCTGCTCGGGGGTGCGCAGGTTGATGGAGACGCCGCGGCCGTGGTTGCCGTCCAGCGGCTTGACCACCACCGGATAGCCGAGCTTCTCGGCCGCCTCCAGCGCCCCCTCGAGGGTGCGCACCCGCTCCTGGCGCGGCACCGGCAGCCCCAGGTCGTGGAGGATCTGGTTGGTCAGCCGCTTGTCGGAGGCGATCTCGACGGCGGTGTGGCGGGTCTGGCTGGTGACCGTGGCCTGGATGCGCTGCTGGTACTTGCCATGGCCGAGCTGCACCAGCGACCGGTCGTTGAGGCGGATCCAGGGGATGTCCCGCTCCTCGGCGGCGCGCACCAGCGAGGCCGTCGAGGGGCCGAAGGCGCGGCGCTGGGCGAGGCGGATCAGGTCCTCCAGCTCCGCCTGGTAGTCGAAGGGGGCGGAGGCGTGGGCGGCGCGCTCCGGCGGCAGCAGGTGGCGGATGACGTCGAGCGCCAGCTCCCCCGCCCGCAAGCCCACCGTCTCCTCCTCGTAGCTGTAGATGACGTGGTACTGGCCGGTAGGCAGATCGTGGCTGCGCGTCTTGCCGTAGGAGACCGGCGTGCCGGCCAGGCACTGGAGCTCGATGGCGACGTGCTCCAGCACGTGCCCGAGCCAGGTCCCCTCGTCCTCGGTCATGCGGCGCACGAAGCCGCCGGGGACGCCGTACGAGCAGGTGTGCTCGTGCAGCGTGGGCATCCACTCGAGGAGCCGCTCGGTGAAACCCGGCAGCCGGTTCGTCGGGTAGTCCTCCAACTCGCCGAGGTCGACGCGCAGGCGGATGAGCTTGTAGAGGGCGTAGACGTTCGGACCGCGATAGACCCGGGTGTCGAGAATTTTCACGAGCGCGGGCTCCCCACTCCCATGACTGCGGCCACGGCCGCCTCGGCCGCCTCCAGCTCGGAGGCGCGGTGGACCACCGCCGGGGGCATCCCGGCGCGCCGCTTGAGATCATAGCGGCAGCCGGTGGTCAGGAAATCGACCTTGAGGCCCAGCATGGCGACCGGCTGCCCCTGCTGGACGGCGTAGCTGTCGGTGAAGCGCATGCCCGAGGCGTCCACCATGACCACGGCGCCGCTGCCGAGGACGGAGACGGTGCCGTCGGGGTCGAAGATGGCGGCGGTGTCCTCGTCGACGCCCATGCCGAGGAGGCCGGGGTTGTAGGACAGCGCGGTCAGCAGGCGCCCGAGGCGGTCGCGGCGCCGGAAGTGCTGGTCGACGATGACGCCGGGGGCGAGGCCGAGCCCCTTGGCCATCTGCACCAGGCGGCGGCGCGGCGTGCCGCCGCTGTCGCCCATCGCGATCATGTGTTCGGAGAGCAGAGCGGCGCCGGCGCTGGTGCCGGCCACCACCATGCCGGCCGCGTGGCGGCGGCGGATGGCGTCGGCGATCGGGGTGCCGCCGAGGGCCGAGGAGAGCTTGAGCTGGCTGCCGCCGGTGATGAACAGGCCAGAGGCGTACTCCAGGAGATCGTGGGCCTCGGCGCCGGCGTCGAGCGCCTCTTCGCGGTTGGCGATCCGGAGCACCTCCACCGTGTCGGCGTTCATCTGATAGAAGAGGTCGGCGTAGCGACCGCCGGTCTCGGGCAGCTCCGAGGCGGTGGCGAGGACGACCACATGGGCGTCGGAGCCGCCGCAGGCTTCCAGGAAATACCGCAGGATCAGGCGCTCGCGGACCTTGTCCTCGGCTCCCCCGACGGCGATGAGCAGCCCCGGATGGCTGGCGGCCGAGGGGCTGGACGGATGTGACGGCATGCAAGGACCTCCCAAGCTCGCGCGCCGGTGCGCGCGGCCCTACGGCTCAGTAGAACTTGCCGAATGGCGGCGGAAATCCTAGCACGGGGCGTTCGTGCCCGGCAGGTGCTATCCTGTCTCAGTAACTGCACAACAGGAGGACGGCCATGAAGAAGAAGACGAAGAAGCTGGTGCTGGCCAAGGAGACGGTCCGAGAGCTGAAGAACCCCGAGGGGCTGAAGGAGGCCGCCGGCGGCGCTCGTACCGACTATCCCAGCTGCGGGGTGAGCTGCTTCTACTTCGAAACCTGTTTCTGCTAGCCACAAGCCGCCTCTCCGGCACGACGGCGTTCGGCCGGAGAGACACCCCTCCTCGCGGCCCTCCTCCCGGGCCCTGCCTGGAGAGGGACTCTGCGGCCTCGCCCTCCCCTACATTGAAACCATCCCCAGCTCCCGGAGCGCCTCCCCCAGGCGCTGGTACTCCTCTTCAGAGTTGTAGAGCTGCGCCGAGATCCGTACCAGGCGCCGGGGCGGCTCGGGCCAGGGGACGATCGGCACCTCGATCTTGTAGCGGGTCAGCAGATCCTCTTGCAAGGGATCTGCATAGAGAGCTGAAACGGGCGGCTCCGGCGAGCCGTCGGGCAGCGGCAGGGCGACGAGCGAGCCGATCATCTCCTCGGGCGCCGGGGGCTTCACCCCCAGCGCCTCGGACAGGATGCGGCGCGCCGCCAGGGCCAGCTCCCGGTTGCGGCGGCGGATCTCGGGCCAGCCGCCCGGCACCAGCGCCTCC
>DASPJI010000606.1:0-3906 GCA_035628695.1 Thermoanaerobaculia bacterium
CGTGGGGCAGGTGCGGGCTCACCCCCCCGGCGGCGAGGAGGGCGTCGGCCGCCGCGATCTGGAGGAAGCCGGCGCCGTGGTCCACGGGGCCGGAGCCGTCGGTGAGGAGGGACGGGTCGGCCCCCTCGACGAGGGCGTTGCGGATCTCCACCACCGGCGCGGCGGGGAACCTCTCGCCGAGGAGCGCCGCGGCTCCGGCGGCCAGCGGGGCGGCGAAGGAGGTGCCGGAGACCAGGGAGAGGCGGCCGTCCGCGCCCTGGGAGAGCAGCGCGTAGCCGTCCGCCGCGAGGTCGATCCCCAGCCGGCCGTCGGGAAGCGGGCCGCGCGAGCTGGTGCCCTGGATCTGGAGGTTACCTGCCGGGCGGAGCTGGAGGCCGGCGCCGAGGCCGAGCTCGAGGTCGCGGCGGACCCGCTCGTGGGCGGCCGAGGTCGCCGCGGTCACGTTCAGCGCGCCGGGGCCGCTCCCCGGGCTCTGCACGGTGAGGGCGGCCGGACCGTCATTGCCGGTGGCGGTCACGGGGAGGATCCCCGCCTCCAGCATCTCGGTGACCAGCAGGTCGCGGACGCTGCCGCCGGCGTAGAGGGCGGGGCCGCCGAAGCTCATGTTGGCGATGCGGATCGGCAGCGAATCGTAGACGCAGGGGTTCTCGGCCGCGCCGCAGCCCGGGTTGACCGGCACCGCCGGCAGGCCGGCGTCGAAGTTGCGGCGCAGGGTGATGGCGCGGTCCATGGCCATGAGCACCCGCGACGACGGCCCGGCGGTGCCGTTCGAGGGGAGGATCTTCATCGCGTAGATCTTGGCCGCCGGCGCCACGCCGGCCACCGCGACCGCCGACTCGCCCGCCGGGCAGCCCAGGGAGGCGCAGGAGAGCACGCTCTGCGGCGCGTGCGCGAGGAGCGATTGAATGAAGGGGGAGGCCGTGGGGAAGCGGTAGAGGGCATGGCCGGCCAGGAGGACCGCGGCGAAGGTGCCGTGCGGGTCGTTGGCCGTGCTGGTCGCCGAGAGCACCGGATCGAGGCTCGCCGGCAGGAAGTTCTCACCTCCCAGGACGCTTCCCGCGAGCGCCGGCACCACCGCCGGGTCGTTGGCGACGCCGCTGTCGATGACCGCGACGACGACGCCCGCGCCGAAGCGGCCCTGGGCGTGGAAGCCGTGAGCGCCGACGAGCGGCGCGTTGTAGTCGGAGCCGGCCGGCAGGGAGGCGATCTGCGCCGGAGAGAGCGCCTGGGCGCCGGCCGCGGGACCGACCGGCTGCTCGTCCGACGGATCGGTGGAGAGGACCGCCACGTCCTCCTGGATCTCGGCGATGCCGGGACGGGACTTCAAGGAGGCCACGGCGGCGACGGGGACGTCGACCACCAGGGCGTCCACGTTGGCGAAGGCGCGGTCGATGCGCGCGCCGGGGATCTGCTGGATGGCCGCGGTGGCGGTGGCGCAGCCGCCGTCACAGCGGACGATGAAGCTCGCGGCGGCGGCCGGGCTGGCCAGCGCCGGAGCCGTCAGGACGAAGAGCGTGAGCATCCGGATCATTCGATTCGACATCTTTCCTTCCTCCCCTCGAAGAGAGAGAAACAGTGGAGCGGGCCTCCGCACGGAGACCCGGCGAGACCGGCCGGTGAAACCGGTCGGCCGAGTCATAACGGCCTGTTCGTAAGAGGTGGAAAGCTTAGCAGGGGGAGGCGGAGCGCGCCAGAGGGCCGCCTCCCCTGAGAGGACTTAGAGGGCGTTGCCGTCCCAGATCATCACCACCGCGCTGCCGCCCGGGCCCCGTCAGAACGATGGGGGCACCGGTCCTGTCACCGCTCATCTCGCTCTGACTGTAACACTGTAAGCCAGCCCTCTGACCTCGAGATCCATGGGAATTCGGCCCTTGCGGCCGTCTCAAGATGTACATCCCGGCGTGGGCGAGGCAGCTCACGGGGAAAGGAGCTCACGCAGGTAGGCGGTTCAATCTTTGGCGAGCCGACCGCAGGGCGGGCCGGTTCGGTGAGGAGGACGAGTATGCCCCCTTGTACCGACAATTTCGGCACCTTTCCGGCTCCCGCGACCATCAGAGTCCTGACGAGGCCGGAGGATCAGAATGTGGTCTACTCTCTCTCCGTCGTCGTGCAGGCGCGCGACAGCGAAGTGGTGTTCGAGCACTTCGTCCATAGCCGGACCGACCTCGAAAACGGTGCGGCCACCTGGACGCTCGAGCCTTCGCGGGTCTACACGTTGGCGCTCATTACCCTCGGCGCTCTCACGCTCCGGACGGTGATCGAAGTCGACGGCAATCCGATCGTGAACAGCTCGTGCAGCAACTCCGGAGCCGGTGTCGTCGGAGTCTGGACGATCCCGACCGGGGGGGGGGCGTCATGAAGCGTGCCGTCATGATCTGGATGGTCGTTCTCCTGACCCCGGTCCTGGCCTGGGCGAGCCCGCAAGATCGGCCCGAGCAGCGAGAGGATGAGACGCTGAGGGACTACCTGAACCGCGTGGCGCCGATAGAGCAAGTCACCCCAGAGGACCAAGCAGACGTCGCCACAGATCTCGTGAGCTCCGCGGTTACAGAGCAGGCCGTGAGCCCTATGGGGACCGCCACCGCCTCGAGCTTCGGCGACAGGGTGAGCAACACGCTGCAGAACTTCCTGCCACTTTTCCAGGGGGCGATCAACGGGCTCGATACGAGCGACGACGAGAGAACGGTGACTTTGCGCCTCAACCCCATCCGAGGAGCCAGGTTCGGGGAACTCGGCCTGTCTGCTTCCGCAACCGAGCCCTCGGCATCCGAGGCACTGCTCGAGGAGTTGCCAAGCGACATCCGCCCCGGACAGAAAGAGGCCATTCAAAAGACGCTGGAGGACTTCACCGATCTGACCTACACCGCGACTTACAACTATGCTCGGAGACTCGAGAAGACGCGCCTGGGGGAGGACCGGAGGTGGTACTTCGGCCGCAACCCACGGCTCTACGAGGAAGTGTTCGCGCGTTTCGTCGGCGACACCCTCACCAGTTTCGCACCCCGGAGCAATGCGGCGCGCAGACCCTTTGAGGACAGATTGGGTCCAGTCGCTATCCAGAGTCTGACGCGTCGAGAGTTGGAAACGCGTCTGGGGATCAGTGACTCCGAGCGTCTTGTCGAGATCCTGATCGACGAGAGACGAACCCTGGCCGCGCTCAACGTTGCGGCAGGGGAGCGGGCTGAGCTGTTCGCGGATCTGGTCGCCAACCAGCCGCAGGCCAGCCTGTCAGCCGCCTACCACGACCGTGACCCGCTCGTCGGGCGCAACGAGACGAGCGCGAATCTATCCATCGAGATGCCGGCAGCACCCAACATCAACGAGCTCTTGCGGAGCTGGCGCGCGACGGGAGACTGGCAGAAGGCTCTCGATGACCTTGCGAAACGCACGAAGGAGATCGAAGCCGGCACGAAGTGGTCGATCGTGGCCAGTTGGAAAGAGGCGGAGCCCTATCGCGTGAGCTACCTGCCGACCACTGAGGGAGCGGCGGACGTCACCCTTGACCGGCCCCGCTCGAACGAAATCTCCATCAAGGCCCAGTACACCCGGAATGCCACCTGGCAGAGGCTGATGGTGGAAGGGCTCGAGACCTTCCCCGCGCTCCACCTCGCGGCCGAGCTCATCGACGTCTCGGATGACCCGGATCGAGAGGACCGGCGGATCGTCGGGACGCTCACCTACGATGTCCCGGTGCGCAAGGGGGTGTCGTTCCCGATCTCTCTGGTGTATGCCAACAAACCCGAGTTCCTGGGCGACGCCGACCACCAGTTCAGCGCCCACTTCGGCCTGAGCCTCAACTCACTCTTCGGCGATCAGGCGAACTGAGGTTCCCGAGGCGAGCCTCCGTCGAAGGACGGAGGCTCGCCAAGCCTCTACTGCGAGATCCCGTCCCAGATCATCACCACC
>DASPJI010000607.1:0-11241 GCA_035628695.1 Thermoanaerobaculia bacterium
CAGCTCCGCCTCGTCGACCGCGTTCTTGCCGTCCCCCATCTGCAGCAGGTTGATCGGCGGCAGCGTTCCCGGCGCGACCTCGGCGACGAAGGGCAGGGCCGGCTGCGGCAGCGTGCCGGCGGCCCGCCGGGCCGGCGGCGGCCCGACGCGCGGCGTTGCGCTCTGGGGAACGGAGACCGGCGGCGGAGCGGCGAGGGCCTCGCGCACCGCCTGGAACTCCTCGTCCTCCTGGAGCTCCGAGGCGCTCACCCGGCGGACGGAGTACTCGGCCTCGCCCCGCCGCTCGGTGACCCGCAGCGGCCGCAGCGGCAGGTCGAGCCTTCCCCCTTCGCTGTCGGCGGCGGGGCCGGTGGCCGCCGTCACCGCGGCGAGCGCCGGCGCCGAGATCGGGGCTGGCCTCGGGGAGGGCATGGGCGACAGGATAGGCGCCTGCTTGACCGGCGGCGGCGGGGGCTCGACCTTCTTCTGTTTCTCCTCCATCACCCGCTGCAGGTGCTTGGTGATGACCCGGCGACGCGCCCGCTCCTTGGCCCGGCGCTCCTTGCGGCGCTCGCGCGCCAGGGTGTAGTCCTGCCAAGCCTGTTGCAGGCGCGCCCTCCAGACGCCGAGCACGGCGCCCAGCGTCGACTGGACCGCCAGGGCGAGGCCGCAGATCACCGTGGTAGCCAGCACCAGCAGGGTCCCCATGAAGTTGAGGCGCTCGCGCAGCAGCTCGACGAGGACGGTGCCGAAGCCGCCGCCCGAGGCCACGGCGCCGCCGCGCCAGCCGAAGTCGCCGAGGGTGAGCTGCAGGAGCGGCGGCGTCGCCGCCAGCAGCAGCGCGACGCCGAAGCCGCGCCCCACCACCTTGACCGCGCCGCGCCGCCGCAGCCGCCGCCAGGCGGCCACCAGCAGGAAGAAGGGGACGAGCAGGCAGGTCACGCCGAGGAAGCCGAAGGCCACCGCCGCCACGTGGGCGCCGGCCGCCCCGGTCCAGTTGCGGGCGCCCGAGCTCTCCGCGGTGTGGTGGAAGAGGCTGGGGTCCTCCGGGTAGTAGCTCACCAGACTCAGGGCGAGGAAGAGCCCGAGGAAGAAGAGGACCAGGCCGGCGAGCTCGCTCCCCTTTTCCGGGGAGATCGTCGGCCGATCGCGGCCCTTGGTCTTGGTGACGGCTACGGACACGAAACCCCCTGTCAGCTCAACCGAGCCTCTCGCCCACGGCCAGTCTGGAAGTGGGGGCGGTCACCCTGGCTCCTTGAGAAGATGGATGAAGAATTCCCACCCAAGTAAGCATCAAGTCTAGCACAAACCTCTCCCCCGCCCTCCCGGGCTCCCCCCGGCCGCCGTTTCCGGAGAAATCCCCGTCATTCCCGCGGAAAGGGCCGCCGTTTCCCACGAAACGGGCTCCGTTTCCCGGGGAATGGTGGCCATTCCTGCAGAAAGCATGGCCATTCCCCTGGAAGGATCTTCGTTTCCAGGGGAATGGCGGGCGTTTCTTCAGGAATGAAGGCCGTTTCGGAGGGAATGGAGACCGTTTCTTCAGGAATGGAGGCCGTTTCCCGCGAAACGGCCTTCATTCCTCAGACCAGGGGCTCGTGCGGCAGGGGCGCGCGCCCCTGCCGCTCCTCGGCCATGCGCAGATAGACCGCGATCTGCAACGCCTCCCGGATGTCGTCGGCGTTGACCAGGCCGAGGTAGCGCTCGCCGTCGACCACCGCGGCGACCCGTCGCCCCTCCGCGCCCATCCGCTCCTGGGCATCCGCCAGCGTCATGGCGGACGAGAGCTGGAGCAGGTCCCGCTGCATGATGCCGGTGACGTAGCCGTCCCCCTCGCCCGAGACCAGCGACTGGAAGACGGCGTCCCGCGTCACCACGCCAAGCAGCCGGCCGCCGTGGATCACCGCGAAGTCGGGCTGGTAGCTGGTCAGCAGGTAGTCGATGACCCGGCTCACCCGGTCCGCCGGCTGGAGGAGCAGGGCGTGCTTGTTGTAGGCGTCCCCCAGCCGCAGCGTCGAGAGCAGGCCCCGCGCCTCCTCCGCCGCCCGCTCCCCTCCCGCGCCGAGGAAGACGAAGACCGCGATCAGCGCCAGCATCATCTGCCCGGCCAGGATCGCGTAGATCCCCAACACCATCGCCAGGATCTGCCCCACCACCGTGGCCACCCGGGTGGCGCGGGTGAAGCCCATGCCCATCGCGAGCACCGCCCGCAGCATCCGGCCGCCGTCCATGGGGAAGGCCGGGATCAGGTTGAAGAGCACCAGGCTGACGTTCGCCACCAGCAGCCACGACAGGGCGGTCTCCAGCGACGGCGCCGCCCCCGGCTGCAGCAGGGCGTCCCCCGCGAGCGACAGGCCGCCCCGGAGGCCGATGGCGAAGAACAGGGCCACCGCCAGGATCACGTTGACCAGCGGCCCGGCGGCGGCGATCAGCAGCTCGTACGCCGGCCGCCGCGGGTTGCGGGAGAGGAGCGCGACGCCGCCGATGGGCAGCAGCACGATCTCCCGCACCGGGATGCCCAGCCGCTGCGCGGTCACCGCGTGCCCCAGCTCGTGCAGCGCCACGCAGAGGAAGAGGGCGAGCATCAGCAGCGCTCCGAAGACCGCCCCGGCGAGGCCGTGGGGGGAGGCCCACTGGACCGCCCCCAGGACCAGGATCAGGGGAAAGGTGAAGTGCAGCTTGATGTCGACGCCCGCCAGACGGACGAGACGGAACGATCCCTTCATGGCCGGTCTCCTTCCTGCCGCCTCAGGAGACCCGCCGGACGGGCGGGTCCTCCTTGGGGGCGCCTTCGGTGGACCGCCCGGCGGCGGCCTCCTCCCGCCGCGCCTTGATCAGCGAGGCGGCGACGGCGGCGGTGAGCAGCGCCGCGATCACCCCCAGCGAGAGGGGGGTCGGGACCTTGTAGACGTCCGCGAGGACCATCTTGATGCCGACGAAGACCAGCACGGCGGACAGGCCGAGCTTCAAGTAGCTGAACTTCTGCATCACCCCTGCCAGCAGGAAGTAGAGCGAGCGCAGGCCGAGAATGGCGAAGACGTTCGAGGTGTAGACGAGGAACGGGTCCTGGGTCACCGCGAAGATGGCCGGGATCGAGTCCACGGCGAACACCAGGTCGGTCGACTCCACCAGCACCAGCACCAGGAAGAGGGGGGTCGCCGCCCAGCGCCCCGCCTCGCGCACGAAGAAGTGCTTCCCCCGGTAGTCCCCGGTCACCGGGATCAGCCGCCGCACCAGGCCCAGCACCGGGTTCTTCTCCGGATGGATCTCGATGTCCCGGTGCAGGGCCATCTTGATGCCGGTGAAGATCAGGAAGGCGCCGAAGACGTAGATGATCCAGTGGAACTGGGTGATCAGCGCCGTGCCCGCGAGGATGAAGGCGGCGCGCATCACCAGCGCTCCGAGGATGCCCCAGAACAGCACCCGGTGCTGGTAGGCCGCCGGCACCGCGAAGTAGCTGAAGAGCAGGGCGATGACGAAGATGTTGTCGACCGACAGCGACTTCTCGATCAGGTAGCCGGTGAGGAACTGGAGGGCCGGATCGGGCCCCCGGAAGTACCAGAGGCCGGCGTTGAACACCAGGGCTAGCGTCACCCAGACGCAGCTCCAGATCGTGGCCTCCTTGACCGAGACTTCGTGGGCTTTGCGGTGGAAGACGCCGAGGTCGAGGGCGAGCATCCCCAGGACGAAGAGGTTGAAGCCCACCCACAGCCACAGAGAGGTTTCCGGCATTGGCCTATCTCCTTGGATAGGCCGTGGGACGCGAAAAGGCGAGACCCCACGGCACGTTCGTGTCGTGGTGGTCTCGCCAAAAGCGCTTGGAGCTCGCTTCCGGAACGGCCGGGGGCCGAAGCCCCGTCTTGACGGCCGCACCGACCCAGGGAACACCCCCGGGCGGGCTACTCCCCACCGGAGGAGCGCATTGTCTGGAACTCCGGGCGGGTAGTCAAGAATTCCACCCGCCCGGAGCGTGACAGTTGTTTGACAAAGAGCCTCAGGGCTCGATGTAGCCCCGGTGGGTGCGGACGCTCAGGCCGCCGCGGCGCACCTGGACCTTGACGTCGTGCCAGGAGCCGCTCCCCTTGGAGCTCGAGGGGTAGTAGCCCAGCACGTACTGCTCGCGCAGCTCCTTGAGGACCCTGGCGAGGGCGCCTCCGACCTGATCGACGCTGTCGACGTTCAGGATCCGGCCGCCGCTCTCCAGCACGGTCTCGCGCAGCAGCGCCTTCTCGCGCATGTTCGACTCCACGTCCCGCCAGGCGGTGAACGAGGGGACCGGGCCCTCCGCCTGCTCCTCCTCGCTGCGCAGCCGCAGCCAGTAGATGACCACCTGGTTCCCCTGGGCCAGGGTGCGGACCCGCTTCATCGGGATGACGCTCTCGACGTCGACGCCGTCCGAAAGCATGATCAGCACCCGGCGCCCGGTGCGCGGCTCGAGCTTTTTGAGCGCCAGGTACATGGAGTCGTTGAGGGCGGTGCCGCCGCCGGCCTCCACGCTGCCCAGCCCCAGGGTGAGGATGGACGGCGCGCTGGTGAACGGCGTCTCCAGCAGGATGCGGTCGGAGAACAGCAGGAGCTTGGCCTCGTCCAGGCTCTTCATCGCGCGGGCGAAGGACTTGGCGCCGTCCAGCGCCGTCTCCAGCAATCCCCCCTCCATGCTGCTGCTGGAGTCCAGGAGCAGCGCCGCGGTGAAGGGGATGTCGCCGCGCTCGAAGGTGACGAGCTGCTGGCGCGCGCCGTTGTCGAATACCTCGAAGTCGCCGCGGCCGAGGTCGAGGACCGGCTGGTCGCCGCGCGCCACGTTGACGAACAGCGGGCGCAGCGCGACGTTGATCTCCTCGTCGCTGGTGATCACCCCGGTCTTGAGGCTGGTCGTGGCCGTGCGCCCGGACCGGTCGTAGGCCACCACCTCGATGCGGTGCTCGATGTTCTGCTGGCCGACGTCGATGACCACCTCCCAGGGGGGAGCCTCGGCGAGCCCGACGCGCAGGCCGTCGAGGTAGAACTCCACCTTGGTGACGTTCCCCTGGACGGCGGCCTTGACCTCGACGTCGCCGAAGGCGGGCTCCCCCGGCCGCGGCGTGACGATGGACACCCGCAGGCCGCCCACCGCCGGCGCGGCCGGCGCTTGAGCCCCCGCGTCCTGGCGCAGCAGCAGGGGGAGCAGCAGCAGCGGGAGCAGGAGGAGCGAGGAAGAGGATGGCCGCTTCATGCCTGGCCTCCCTTCGCGCCGGCGGCCGCGGCGGCCAGCGACGGCAGGCGCTCGATGGCGCTCTGCTGCAGGCCGGTGCGCTCCTTCTCCAGGAGCTCCGTCGGGATCTCGTTGTAGCGCCGGCGCGCCGAATCGAAGCCGCGCGGCGTGCTCTTCGGCCGGACCGCCTCCAGCACCGCCCGCGACTCCCGGCGGTCCTTGCGCAGGTCGAGGAGCATGGAGAGCTGCAGCGACAGCTTCTCGTCCTCGGGCAGGCGGCGGAGCCCCGCCCGCAGCACCCGCTCGGCGTCGTCGTGGGCCCCGAGCTCGAGGAGCAGCCGCGACAGCTCCTGATAGGCGACCGCCAGCACCCAGACCGGCGCGGCGCCGGAGGACTCGTCGCGCACCACCTCCTCGAACAGCCGGCGGGCCTCCTTGCGGCGGTTGGTCCGCGACTCGTTGAGCGCCAGGCGGATCTTGGCCTCGATGTGCTTGGGGTTCTTCTTCAGCAGCTTGCCGAGGAAGTCCTTGGCCGCCTCGTACTCGGTATTGCGTTCGGCGTCGATCGCCAGGCAGAGCAGGGCGGTCTCGTTGGCCGGGTCGTAGTCCAGGGCCCGCCGGAAGGTCCGCGAGCGCAGCACCCGCGGCGCGTGGTCGGCGAACTCGGCGGCGAGCCCGAGGATGAAGCGGGCCGCCAGCTCCCGCGCCGCCGGCGTGTTGTTCTGCTTGGTGTACAGGTTGGCCAGGGCGAAGACCAGCTCCCGGGCGTGGATGCTGAGCGTCGAGTTGTTGCGGTTCCGGTAGTCGCGGTAGAGCTCATCGTGCAGGAGCAGCACGGGGATCAGCGACTCGGGCTGGGACTGGACCAGCGTGCGGGCCACCGCGTACTGGGCGCGGCCGAGATCCACCGCGGTCAGCGTCTGCTCGTCGATCAGCAGCCGGGTCTCGAGCGCCGAGACCGCGGCCCGTGCCCCCTTCTCGTCGCCGGTGGCGAGGAGGCGGAGGGCGTCGCGGTAGGCGGCCTCGATGGGGGCCGTGTCGACGTTCTTCCTCGGCTTCGCGGCGGCCTGCCGCTGCGCCTGCTGCTTGGCGGCCTCGCCCGCCGCGTCCCGGCCGCCGCCCCCCCCGGGCGAGAACTCGGCCCACACCCGGCCGCCGACCTCCTCCTCCGCCACGACGGCGCTGGTGGCGTAGGACCGGAAGTCGCTGCCGGCCCCGGGGATCACCACCCGCAGGTCGTACTCACCGGGCTCGATGCCGTGGGGCTTGAAGGTGGCGGTCAGGATCTCGATGCCGGCCACCCCCGCCGGCTCCCGCCCGAGGATCTGCAACGGGAAGTCGGCGGCGAGCTGGCCGCTCGGGCGCCGCAGCTCCAGCCGCAGGTCGGTGCCGTCCGCGAGTTGGTGGGCGGCCACCTGGAACGACATGTCGCGGTCGAGGACCAGGATCGGCCGCGCCGCCGGCAGGTCGTCCCCCGCCAGCGCCTTGAGCGGGGCGGGCCGGTTGCGCGACGCCAGGGCCCGGACGGGCACCCAGGCGCCGCTGCGCTCGGAGAACATCGGCGCCATCACGGTCCGCACGCCGGCCTCGAACGGCGGCACGGTGAACGAGAGCACCCGCAGGCCGATGTTCTCCGTCGCCGGGTTGCGCACCAGGGCGCGTAGCGAGTAGTCGCCGGGCAGCAGGTCGAGCTCGCCGACGAACTTGATGCCGCCGCGCTGCACCTCCTGCTCCATGCGGCCGAGGTCGACCTCCACCGTCTCCATCAGCGAGGCCTGGACGTTGCCGGCGCCGCCGATGGCGTAGAGGGAGACCTCCAGGTGGAGGGGGCTCGTCTGCTGCTCGTCGAGCAGAGCCGAGCCGTCCACCTCGACGAGGACGGGGACACGGACCCGCTCCCCCTGCTTCTCGACGGGGAAGGCGAGGAGGGCGAAGGGGAGGGGGCCGCCCTGCTGGCCGCTGAGCAGGAGCGCGGCGGTCTCCATCTTGAGGCCGCCGGTGCGGAGCACCCGGATCGGCGGCCCGGTCGGGGCCGGCGGGGGCGCCGGCTCCTGGAGGGCCGGCGCGGCGGCTGCGGGCGGCGCCGCCTCGAGCACGAGCTGCCCGGTGGCGGCGCCCGTCTCCTCGGCCGCCGGCGGGCTGGCCGGCGGGTTGGCCGGCGGCGGCGCGCCCTGCTGCTGCGCCGCGAGGAGGGAGGGCAGGAAGAGGAGGACCGCGGTCCGCCGGAGAGATTCCATCAGCATGTTCCGGCTCCTTGCTTGGCGTTCGGTCTGCAACTGGCTCGAAGCTCTCATGGTCGTCTCACCTGGCTATCTGTCGTGATCGTCGCCGCGGCCCTCGGTCGGGCCGGCAGGCTCGGGGGTGGCGGCCGGTGCGGCGGGGGATGCCTCAGGCGTCAATCCTGGAGTGTAGGAAGCGGTCACCGTGGAGACGATGTTGCCCAACTCGTCGCGCACGCCCACGGCGACCGTGTGCTCGACCGGCCGCAGCGCCAGCTTGGCCCGGTAGCCGGCGAGCTGGCCGAGCGAGGTCAGAAGCTGATCGTTCGGTACCCGGATCGGCAGCTTGACCTCGGTGACCGGCGAGCTCCGGCCCTGGGTGTCGCGGACGGCCATGAAGATGGTCACCTTCCCCTCGTGGAACTGCCCCTGGGGGAGCAGCACCAGCTTCGACATGGGGAGCTTCACCGTCAGCTGGACCGTGTTCTTCCCCTTCTCGGACACCTCCTCGCCGAGCTGCAGCCCGATCTCCAGCGGGTTCTCCCGCGAGCCGAACATCAGCGCCGCCAGCACCTTGTCGGACATCACCTCGGCGCTGGTGCGCTCGCGGTAGGACTCGCGGTGACGCAGCTTGAGCCCCGGCCGCTTCACCTTGACCTCGATCTTGTGGCTCTTGCCGCTGCGCCGGTGCAAGGGGGTGTAGCCCAGCGAGTAGAAGGAGTCCATGTCCTCCCGCATCTCGGCCAGCAGCACCCCGGGGTCGAGGGCGTTGATGGTGGCGGCGCCGCCGGTGGGGTCGACGATCGCATACAGGGACTGCGCCATGTTGTTCGTCTGCAGCGAGTCCTCGGTACGGGTCCAGAGGTCGTTCGTGCTGGCGGCGGCCGAGGTCACGTTCACCGAGTCGGTCACCCCCAGGGCATAGAAGGTGATCCGGTTGGCATTGGCGCGCGCTCCGATCTTGTCCATCTCCTTGCCGAGGTCGACGTCGGCGGCGTTCAGGCGCGAGCCGCCGATGCTCCTGTCCTGCTGGTTCAGAGTGCCGAACCGGCGCTCCCAGGCTTCATAGAGGGCCTGCGCCGGCCGCAGCGGCACGCCGCCGCTCAGCAGCAGGACGGCCTTGCGTCCCGGCAGGCCGGACAGGCCGTCGACGAACTGCTCGAGGGCGCTGACCATGGCCGCGGTCTTGGCACGCTCCTCCTCCGCGTAGAGCTCGATCTGCGCGAGGATGTCCTTGGCGTCCATCACCGCCATCTCCCTCTCCTTGTCCACCCCCGCTGGATTGGCGGACCGGTCCATCTGCGAGATCAGCATGCGCAGCTCGGCGCCACCGGACATGCGCCCGCTCGTGCCCCTGGCGATCCTGTCGAGCGCCGCGACCACCGTCGCGGGATCGCCCGTCGGCATGGCGCGGACCTCGAGCGAGCCCGGCCCGTCGTAGCTCGAGAGGATGACGCGGTCCTCGGTGCGCAGGCGGGTCTTCAGGAACTCGTTGACCTTGGGGAGGGCCGAGTTGCGGGCGCGGGCGGAGAGGTTCGAGTTGTCGACGAAGATCGCCAGCAGCAGCCGCTGCTCCTCCGGGATCTCCGCGGCCTCAGGCGTGGCCGGCGCGGCGGTGCCCAGTACCGTGGTGGCCGCCCGGCCCCCCTCGGAGGCAAAGAAGTTGGTGATCTCCACCGGCTTGCCGTCCTCGAGCACCTCGAAGTCGCTCTGCGTCAGGCCGTTCACCCGCTGCCCGCTACGGTCGGTGACGAACACCTCGACGTTGACGACGTTGACCTCGACGGTGTCGTAGAAGGTCTCGTCGTTCTGCGCCGGCGCCGCCGCGGCGGGCGATTGGGCCGGGACCGGAAGAGGAAGCAACAGCAGGGACACCGACAAGAGAGCTGAAAATCTTTGGATCATCCTAGAGCTCCTTCCAGAACGGGCCGATAGAGATCGGACCGAAAACCATCATTTCTTGGCTCCCCTGCCCTCCGGCGCCGCGGGCTCCGCCGCCGGACCCGCGGCGGGCGAGTAGGCGGCCGTGACCGTGGAGACGATGTTGCCCAGCTCGTCGCGTACCCCCACCGCCACCGTGTGCTCGAGCGGCCGCAGCGTCAGCTTGGTCCGGTAGCCGGCAAGCTGGCCGCGCGCCGCCAGCAACTGCCGGCTGGGCACCCGGATCGGCACCTTGACCTCGGTGATCGGCGAGTTCCGGCCCTCGCTATCGCGGGCGGCCACGAAGATCGTCACCCGTCCCTCGTGGAACTCCCCCCGGGGCAGCAGCACCAGCTTCGACAGGGGGAGCTTCACCGTCACCGGGACGGCGCCCTTCCCCTTCTCCGTCCCCGGCCCTCCGAGTTGCAGCCCGATCTCGAGGGGGTTCTCCCGCGAGCCGAACATCAGCGCCGCCAGCACCTTGTCGGACATCACCTCGCTGCTGGTGCGCTCGCGGTAGGACTCGCGGTGGCGCACCTTGAGCCCCGGCCGCTTCACCTTGACCTCGATCTTGTGGCTCTTGCCGCTGCGCCGTTGCGACGGGGAGTAGCCCAGCGAATAGAAGGAGTCCATATCCTCCCGCATCTCGGCCAGCAGCGTCCCGGGGTCGAGGGCATTGATGGTGGCGGCGCCGCCGGTGGGGGCGACGATCGCGAACAGGGACTGCGCCATGTTGTTCGTCTCCAGCGTGTCCTCGGTGCGGGTCCAGGCGTCGCTGGAGGTGACCGCGGCGGAGCCGACGTTGACCGTGTCGGTCACCCCCAGGGCGTAGAAGGTGATCCGGTTGGCGTTGGCGCGCGCTCCGACCTTGTTGATCTCCATGCCGAGGTCGACGTCCACGCCGTCGAAGCGCGAGCCGCCGATTTTCTTGCCCTGCCGGTTCAGGTCGCCGAACCGGCGCTCCCAGGCTTCATAGAGGGACTGCGCCGGCCGTAGTGGCACGCCGCCGCTCAGCAGCAGGACGGCCTTGCGGCCCGGCAGGCCCGATAGCCCGTCGACGAACTGCTCGAGGGCGCTGACCATGGCCGCCGTCTTGTATCTCTCCTCCTCCGCGTAGAACCTGATCTGCGTGAGGATGTCCTTGGCGTCCGCCGCCTCCATCTCCTCGCCCCCCCCTGATCGTTCGATCTGCGAGATCAGCATGCGCAGACCGGCGCCCCCGGACATGCGACCGCCCGTGCCCCTGGCGATTTTGTCGAGCGCCGTGACCACCGTCGCGGGATCGCCCGTCGGCATGGCGCGGACCTCGAGCGAGCCCGGCCCGTCGTAGCTCGAGAGGATGACGCGGTCCTCGGGGCGCAGGCGGGTCTTCAGGAAGTCGTTGACCTTGGGGAGAACCGAGTTGCGGGCCCGAGCCGAAAGGTTCGAGTTGTCGACGAAGACCGCCAGCAGCAGCCGCTGCTCGTCCGGGATCTCCGGCGCCGTGGGCGTCACGGCAGGGGCCGAAGCCCCCGGCGCCACGGCAGCCGCCGCGCCCTCCGAGGCGTAGAAGTTCGTGATCTCCACCGGCCTGCCGTCCTCGAGCACCTCGAAGTCGCCCTGCGTCAGGCCTTTCACCCGCTGGCCGCTACGGTCGGTGACGAAAACCTCGACGTTGACAACGTTGACTTCGAAAGTGTCGTGGAAGGTCTCGTCGTTCTGCGCCGGCTGCTGCGCCGGAACCGGACCGGACAGCGCCAGCAGGGTCACCAGGGAAAGGATCAAGAATCGTTGGATCATCCAAGAGCTCCTTCCAGAACGGGCCGATGGAGACTGGACCGAAACCATTCATTTCGCGGCTCCGCTGCCCTCCCCCGCCCCGGGCTCCGCCGCCGGACCCGCGGCGGGCGAGTAGGCGGCCGTGACCGTGGAGACGATGTTGCCCAGCTCGTCGCG
>DASPJI010000608.1:0-6637 GCA_035628695.1 Thermoanaerobaculia bacterium
TCCAGTTCCTGGCCGGCCGCGGCGTCAAGGCGGTGGTGGTCGCCTGCAACACCGCTTCGGCCCTGGCACTCCCCCGGCTGCAGAGCGACGTGCCCACCTGGGGCGTCATCGACCCCGGCGCGCGGCGCGCCGCGGCGGTCAGCCGCGGCCGGGTCGGGATCATCGCCACTGAGGCAACGGTCCGCTCCGACGCCTACCCGCGGGCGCTGCGGCGGCTGCGGCCGGACCTCTCGATCCTGAGCCGCCCCTGCCCGCTGTTCGTGCCGCTGGTCGAGGAGGGGTGGACCGACGATCCGGTGACTGACGAGGTCGCCCGCCGCTACCTGGCGCCCCTGCTCGAGGCCCAGGTCGATACGCTGGTGCTGGGCTGCACCCACTATCCGCTGCTGGTGCCGGCGCTGGAGCGCGTCGCCGGGCCGGGGGTGTCGCTGGTCGACTCCGCCGAGGCGGTGGCCGAGGCGGTGGCCGAAGGCCTCGCCGAGAAGGGGCTGGAGGCGCCGCCCGGCGGCGCTCCCCACCACCACCTCTGCGTCACCGACGCCGGCGAGGGGTTCCAGCGCATCGCCCGGCGCATTCTCTGCGACCCGAACCTCACCCTGGAATGGGTCGAAGTGGCGTAGTCCGGGTCATCCCGGTCTAGAATCCCGGCATGAGCACACCTTCTGGAGCCCTCCGCCGCCCCAACGGCCGCGCCGCCGATGCCCTGCGCCCGGTCCATATCGAAACCGACGTCATGAAGTTCGCCGAGGGCTCCGTGCTCATCGCGGCCGGTGACACCAAGGTACTGGTCTCGGCCAGCATCGACAACCGGGTGCCCCCTTTCCTCAAGGACTCGGGCCGCGGCTGGGTGACCGCCGAGTACTCCATGCTGCCGCGGGCGACCCACACGCGCAACGGCCGCGAGGTGAACCAGGGCAAGCCCTCGGGGCGCACCTCCGAGATCCAGCGCCTGATCGGCCGCGCGTTGCGGGCGGTCATCGACACGACGGCCATGCCGGACCGCACCCTCACACTGGACTGCGACGTGATCCAGGCCGACGCCGGCACCCGCACCGCCGCCATCACCGGCGCCTACGTGGCCGCCACCCTGGCCCTCGCCAAGCTGCTGCTGACCGGCGACATCCAGAACTGGCCGATCACCGACCAGCTCGCCGCGGTGTCGGTGGGGATCGTCGGCGGCGTGCCGCTGCTCGACCTCGAGTACGTCGAGGACCAAGTGGCCGAGGTCGACATGAACGTGGTCGCCACCGCCGGCGGCTCGATCGTCGAAATCCAGGGCACGGGGGAGAAGCGCAGCTTCACCCGGCAGGAGATGGACGCGCTGGTGGACCTGGCCTTGAAGGGGATCGGCGAGCTCGCCGCGATCCAGAACCAGGCGCTGGCGACCACCCTGGAGGAGGTCGCCGACGTCCGCTCCCGCGCCGGCCAGCGCCGCCAAGCGCCGCCCAAGCCCGAGAAGGACATCTGGGGCCGGCCCTGAGCGGCCGGCCCGGCCCCACGGGTTCCCCCTACTTCACCTCCATCCCGAGCTGCCAGGCGACGAAGGCCAGCTCGAGCGTGCTGTCCTCGATGACCTTGCCCGCGGTGCGGCCGCCGGCGTGGCCGGCCACGGTGTCGTAGAGGAGGAGGACCGGGCGGCCCGAGGCGATGCCTGAGGCGGTAGCGGCCTGGAGGCGGGC
This sequence comes from Thermoanaerobaculia bacterium, assembly GCA_035628695.1. Taxonomy (GTDB): domain Bacteria; phylum Acidobacteriota; class Thermoanaerobaculia; order Multivoradales; family UBA5704; genus DASPJI01. The sequence continues at coordinate 1,680 of DASPJI010000608.1, forward strand.
CGTCATCTTGCGGGCCTGGAGGGGCGGCACGCGTGTGTCGTTGTCCCCCGTGGTCAGCAGCACCGCGGGGTACTTCGTCCCCGGCTTCACCTTCTGGTACGGCGAGTAGGCGAGCAGGAACTTGAAGTGCTCCGGCTTCGAGGCGTCGCCGTACTCCTGGAGCGCCGGCGGGTTGTTGTTCTCGAACCGGCGGTAGCCGATCATGTCCAGGTCCGGGAAGCGGCAGACTACCGCCCGGAAGAGGTCCGGCCGCTGGGTGAGCGCCGCCCCCACCAGCAGGCCGCCGTTGCTCCCCCCCTCGATCGCCAGCTTCGCCGGGTTGGTGTAGCGGTTGGCGACGAGCCACTCCGCCGCGGCGATGAAGTCGTCGAAGACGTTCTGCTTCTTCTCCAGCATCCCCGCCCGGTGCCAGTCCTCGCCGAACTCGCTGCCGCCGCGGATGTTGGCGAGCGCGTAGACTCCCCCCTGCTCGATCCAGAAGGCATTGGTGACGCTGAAGAACGGCCGCTGGCTGGACCGGAAGCCGCCGTAGCCGTAGAGGCGCGTGGGGAGCTGGCCGTTCGGCTCGAGCCCCTTCCGGTGCACCAGGAACATCGGCACCCGGGTGCCGTCCTTGGAGGTGTACCAGACCTGGCGCGTCTCGAAGAGGGCGGGCTGGAAGGGGGGGCGGTCCTGCGCCCAGGTGTCGACCCGGCGCGCCGCCACGTCGTACCGGTAGACCACCGGCGGCACGGTGAACGACTGGAAGCCGAAGAACACCTCGCCGCCGTCCGCGCGCGCCTGCAGGATGCCTACCGAGCCCGGTCCCGGCAGCGGCACCTCCCCCTCCGGCTTGCCATCCAGCGAGAAGATGCGGATGCGCGAGGTCACGTCGCGCAGGGAGTGGACGAACAGCTTGCCGCCGGCGACCGCGAATCCCTGGAGCGCGTCGGGGCCAGCGGGCACGATCTCGCGCCACTTCTCCGGCGCCGGGTCGCGTGGGTCGATGGCGACGATGCGGCCGTTGGGGGCGCCGTCCGGCTTCTGCCAGTCGGTCATGGCGAGGAGCCGGCCGCCCGCGAACTGGACGTCCAGGGTGGCCTTGAGGCCGGGGGTCACCAGCCTGGGCGGGCCGCCGGCGGTGAGGTCCTGGAGGTACAGGTCGTTGTAGCTCCAGCCGTGCCCGACGTCGAAGAGGACGAACCGGCCGTCGTCCGAGACCTCGGACACGCCGGCCCAGACGTCGCGGCCGAGGCCGCGGCCGAAGACCTCGGCGTCGTCCGCCGGCGCGGCGCCCAGCTTGTGGAAGCGGGTGAGGGTGCCGGTCTCGCGGCTCTGCAGGTTGTAGTAGAAGCCGCTGCCGTCCGGCTTCCAGGCCACGCCGCGGTAGAGGCCGCGGGGGAAGCGGTCGGGCAGGTCGCGGCGGGTGTCGAGGTCCAGCACCCGCAGCTCCATCTCGTCCTCGCCGCCGCGCCGCAGGCCGTAGATCAGCCGCCGGCCGTCGCGCGAGAGCTCCATGGGATCGGCGGTGACGCTCAGGTCGGCGCTCAGGCTGCGGGGATCGAGGATCGCCTCGTCCTTGCCGTCGAGCCCCCGGCGCAGGTAGAGGGTCGCGAGCTCCTCCTCCGCCTTCTTCTTGAAGAAGAGGTAGCGGCCGGCCCGCTCCTCCACCGGGATGCTGGTGGTGTCCACCCGCCAGAGCTCGGTCAGCCGGCGCCGGATGGCCTCGCGGAAGGGGAGGGGGTCGAGCAGCGAGCGGGTGTACCGGTTCTGCGCCTCGATCCACCGCCGCGTCTCCGGGCTCTGCTGGTCCTCGAGCCAGCGGTAGGGGTCGGCGATCTCGACCCCGTGCAGAACCTCCTTGAAATCCTCCTGCCGCGTCGGCGGCGGCGCGGGCAGCTCCGAAGTCTGCGGAGCCGCCGGAGCGGGGATCGAGAGGGCGACGGCGAGGAGCAGCAGCGGCGAGTATCGGGACATGAAGCCTCCTTGGGAATCACTGTACCACCCGACTTAGACGGGAGCCGCCTCACTTCAGTTCGCGGCGCGCTTCAGCCCCCTCCGTGTACCTTTTCTTGCTGGAGCACTCCGGACAGATTCACCCGCTAGCCCGCTTCCCGGGGCTGGAGGGCAGGAGGATCCCGTCATGCCCGTCCAGCCCCGTCTCTCGCTCCTCCACCTCGTCGTCCTCGGGGCCGTCGCCCTGGCGGGCTGCGTGAACGCGGCTTCGCGGCCGGCCGGCGCTCCGGCCCTCGGCTGCCGCCTCGAAGCGGTGCCGCCGCTCACCGCCGGCGGGCCGGTACGGGTGCGCCTGACGCTCACCAACCGGGGGGAGTCCCCGGTCTGGGCGCTACGCTGGAACACCCCGTTCGAGGGGAGGTGGCAGGGGACGCCCTTCACCGTCAGCACCGGCGGCCGGGAGGTGCCCTACGAGGGCCCGATGGTCAAGCGTGGCGATCCGGGGCGGGAGGAGTACGTGGAGATCGCGCCCGGAGCGTCGGCCGAGGCCACGGCGGACCTCGCCGAGGCCTACGCGCTGGCCGCGCCGGGCCGCTATCGGGTGGAAGGCGCCGGGGGCCTCCACGACCTGGCCACCTCCGCCGCCGGCGTCCCCCGCCCACGGAACCGCCACCAGCCGGCCCCTCTGGACTGCGCCGCCGTCGAGCTGACGGTCACACCGCCAGGGTGACGAGCGGGGCTACGCCCGCCCCTCCACCTCGTCGAGGAACTCGTCCACCACCTGGTTGAACAGCTCCGGCCGGTCCATCATCAGCCAGTGGCCGGTGCCGCGCAGGAGCTGGGTGGGCAGGTCGGGCAGCAGCTTGTGGAGGCTGTACGGGAGGCGGTTGAACTCGCTGATCACCGACAGCCTGGGGCCCGGGTAGCGCGCCAGGGCCGGCAGCGGCTCGTAGACGGCGGCGCTCTCCAGCGCCCCGACGACGGCGTCCTCGTGGGTGAGGCGGAGATCCTCGAGCACCCAGCGGGCGGCGTCCGGGTCGCCCCCCAGGACGAGCTGCCGGAAGTTGAGCTCCAGCTCCGCCAGGGGGTCCAGCCGCAGGGGGGCCAGGTAGGACTCGATCTGCTCCCGCGGCACCCGGCTCTGGTCGCCGTTGGGGTCGACCAGCAGCAGCCCGGCCACGCGGTCGGGGTGCCGGGAGGCGTACTCGATGGCGACCAGGGCGCCGAGGCTGTGGCCGGCGAGGACGAAGCGCCGAATCCCGAGCTGATCGACCACCGCGGTCACGTCGTGGGCCATGCCCGCGATGGTGTAGTCGCCGTCGTCGGCCGGATCGGACTCGCCATGCCCGCGCAGGTCGAGGGCCACGGCGCGCCGGTGGCGGCGGAGGTGGTCGAGCTGCAGCGCCCACTGGCCGCCGTTGCCCGCCAGGCTGTGGAGGAAGACCATGGGCAGCCCGCCACGGTCACCGTTCTCGCCGCCATCCCGCACGTAGAGGTTGCCGGCCGGCCCGGCGACCCAGAGGGCCTCGCCCTCCGGCGCCTCGGCCGGATCGAAGCCCTCGAAGTCCTCCGGCTCGTGCCGGGACCCGGCCTCGTCGAGGTCCCAGTCCTCGAAGACCGGATGGCGCCGCGAGACGAGCGCCGCGGCCAGACCGACCCCCACCAGCCCCAGGGAGATCCACAGAAGGCTCCGCCCCCGCCTCCTCCCGCCGCGAGCTCTGGAACGCCTCGACCTCATGCGCCTCACCTCCTCGAAATGCTCCGGGGCCAACCTAACACGACCGGCCGTTCCGGCGCCACCGGGAGGTGGGGTGCGGGGCCGGTCTGTCCGGCGCAGGCGACTGGCAGCGTGGCAGGGAGGGAGGGGGAGCGCACACGAAGGAGCCGAGCAGGACAGAACGGCCCCGCACCCCGCCGGCGGAGCAAGGCAAAGATTTTTGAGCGATTTTTCCCGCGTTTTCCGTCTTTCCCCTGGCGAAGGGGCTGCCCACTCCCGGGCCGCCCCGTTCGTGAGGAGAGACCGTGGAGACCGACCTTCAACCGTGGAGAGACCTGCTGCAGGGATGCTTCGACGACTTCCTGGACCTGGTGGAGCCGGGGCTGCGGCAGCGCGAGCGCCTGGAGACCGTCGCCTTCCTGGAGCCGGACGAGCTACCCGGCTGGCCCGAGGCCGAGCGCCGGCGGCTCGGCCTCGTCGCCGACGCCCGGATCGAGGGGGGGCGCCGGCTGACCATCCTGGTGCAGATCGAGCCCCGGCCCGGGCGCCGGAGCGTCCTGGAGGACCGGCTGCTGCGCTATTACCTGTGGCTCCTCGTCGGGCGCCGCCGGCCGGTGCGCATGATCGTCGTCTTCCTGCGCGGCGGCCGGCCGGGCGCCCGCGCCGAAGCCATCGTCGAGCGGCACGGCGACCGCGAGGTGCTGCGCGTCCCCTACACCGCCTTCGGCCTCGCCGGACGCCGCGCCGGGGGGCCCCTCACTTCCGGTTGAACTTCCTCATCAGGTCGTCGAGGCTGGCCCCCTGCCGCGGCGGCTGCGGTTTCTGGGGGCCCGGCTTCTGGGAGCCGGGCCGCCCACCGCCGCCGCCCCGTGCCATCGTGCCGGTGGCGGGCCGCCCCGCGTTCTCCGGCGCCAGGAGCTGCTTGATCGACAGGCTGATCCGCTCGCGCTCGCGGTCCACCTCCATCACCTTGACCTTGACGATCTGCCCCACCTGGACGGCCTCGCGCGGGTCGGCCACGAAGCGGTGCGACAGCTCCGAGACGTGCACCAGGCCGTCGCGGTGGACGCCGATGTCGACGAAGGCGCCGAAGTTGGTGACGTTGGAGACCCTGCCCTCGAGCACCATCCCCGGCTCCAGGTCCTTGACGCTGGTGACGTCGGCGCGCCACTCGGGGGTCTTGAACTCGGGGCGGGGGTCGCGGCCCGGGCGGAGCAGCTCGTTGCGGATGTCCTCCAGGGTGAACTTCCCCACGTTGTGCTCGGCGTCGGCGAAACGGCTGAAGTCGAGCTTGCCCACCAGGTCG
>DASPJI010000609.1:0-9638 GCA_035628695.1 Thermoanaerobaculia bacterium
CGATATCGGGACGGGCGAGACGGGCGAAGGTCAGATCGCGAAGGGCAGGCGAGAGGAGCTCGCCGCCGCAGAAGAGGCGGCGTAGCGAACGGCAGCCGGAGAGGCCGTCGGCATCCAGGAAGGGGCCCAGGAGCGAAGGGACCAGTTGGAGCACGGTGATGCCGTGAGCGGCGACAGATCGAGTAAGAGCGGCCGGGTCCCGGTGGGCGCCTGGAGGCGCCATGACGAGACGGGAGCCGGTGAGGAGCGGGAGGAACAGCTCCCAGATGGAGGCGTCGAAGCCGAAGGGGGTCTTCTGGAGGACGGCGTCGTCTTCGGCGAGCGGGAAGGCGGCGGCCATCCAGAGTAGACGGTTGGCGATGGCCTGGTGCGACACCATGACGCCCTTCGGGCGTCCGGTGGAGCCGGAGGTGTAGAGGATGTAGGCGAGTTGGTCGGAGGAGGTGGGGACTCCGGCCGGCTGGGCCTGGGTCGGCTCGGCCCTGCTCAGCTCCTTCGGGTGCGCCTCCACCTCCCTCCCCCGGGCGCGTCCAGTCGCCTGCGCCGCGCCGACCGCCCCAGGCCCAGCCTCCTCCGTGGAACCCAGGTCCAGGATAGGGAGTGACGGCGGGGCGAGCTCGGGGAGCGCTCCCGGACCGGTGAGGAGAAGAGCGGGATGGGCGTCGTCCAGCATCAGGCGCAGGCGCTCGTGGGGATAGGCGGGATCGAGCGGGATGTAGGCGCCCCCCGTCTTCCAGATCGCCAGGAGAGCCGCCACCATGTCCAGGGAACGATCGAGACAGACGGCAACGCGGGCCTCGGGACCGATACCGAAGACGCTGAGACGGCGAGCGAGATCGTTGGCGCGGGCCTCGAGGTCCGCATAGGTCCAGCGCCCGGAGTCAGATTCGACCGCGATGCGCTCCGGCGTCTTCGCGGCCTGGTTCTCGATCAGGCGGTGGATCAACGATTCGCCGGGAAAGGCGGTGCGGGTGTCGTTCCAATCTTCGAGGAGCAGGCGGCGCTCCTCGGGACCTACCAGTTCGAGATCCGCCAGGACGGCATCAGGGTCATTGGCGGCGCTGGTGAGCAGAGTGGCCAAGCGCTCGACCAGGAGGCGGGCCGCCGCATCCGGGAGCCGGAACGAGTCGTAGTGGAGATCCACGGCTCCAGGCTCGGCGATCAGCCGGGCGAGAGCACGGCCATGGCTGGCGTCGCGCCGGAGCACGGTGAAGGCCAGGAGACCGGCCTGGTAGCGGCGGACCGGCGGACGCTCCTCGAAAGCAAAAGGCAGGTCCCGGGCTCCGACCGCAGGGGTGAAGTACTCCTGCCACTCGGCCACGTCGGACAGGTCACGGTGGAGCTGACCGGCGAGATTGCGCAGCAGCATTCCGGGCTCGAGACGCGCCTGGATGGGCAGGTCGCGGGCGAACAGCCCCGGCGCCTCCCGCAGCTCCTCGAACTTGCGGCCGGCGAAGGTCACCGCCAGCGCCAGGCTCTCGGGCCGGCCCACGAGATGCCAGAGCAGCGCCTGCCAACCGGCCAGCAGGGCCTGCCCTACCGGCACGCCCCAGGCCTCGGCCAGACGCGGCAGGTCCGTGGGCAACGGCACCCGCAGGCTCTGCGGCGCCCAGGGCCCGGCGGAAGCCGGGATCACCAGGGGCAGCTCGGGGGTCTCCGGCGTCTCGGGCTGGCGGCGCCAGAAATCACGGCCGGCCTGCGTGTCCTCCGATTCCAGCAGCTCGTGCTGCCACTCGGAGAGATCGACGTATTGGACCGGCTCGTCTTGAAGCGGGTTGCCGGCGACCGCCGCGGCATAGCAGCGGGCGATCTCTCCCAACAGGTTGTCGAGCCCCGCCGTGTCGGCGAGCAGGGCGGGGAGGGCGAGGAGCAGCAGGTGGCGCTCCGGGCTCAGGGGCAGCACCGACCAGCGCAGGAGCGGACCGCCCGCCAGGTCGAACGGCTGCGCCAGCAGGGCCGAAAGGGCCTCCTCCTCCCCCCCTCTCCCGGGGAGGGGGTAGGGAAGGCGGGAGAGGGGGCCGGGGGGTGAGGGGACCTGCAACGGCGCAGCGAGCCCCGGCACGGTCCGGAATGAGGTCCGCAGCAGCTCGTTGCGCTCCACGGCCAGCTCCAGTGCCCTCTCCAGGGCTCCCCGGTCCAGGGGGCCTTCGACCGCGGCGACGCACCAGGCTCGGTAACCTGCGGCCGCCTCGGCGGAGCCGGCGAGGCGCCAGAGGCGCTCCTGTTGCGGCGACAGCCGGAAGCCTTCCAACCCCTCCACCCTCTAGACCCCCGCTCCCGTCGGCGTGCCGCGCCGGCGGGTCCGCTGCCGCAGCTTCTCCTGGGCAACGCTGGAAACCTCCGCCGCCTGGGTCCGCCGCTCCTCACGTTCCGCCTCGTCCACCGCGGCGACGAGATCGCCCACCCGCGCCTCCGGCCGCTCACCGAGGGTGGCCACGGCGCCCAGGGCGATCTCCAGGTCGCGCCGCAGCCGCTCGATCGTAGACACCTCGAAGCGCCGGCGGTCGTAGGTGATCTGCATCTGTAGCCCCTCGCCGGGGATGACCCGCAGGCTCAGCGGATAGTTGGTGGCCACGTCGTAGTGGGGATCCGACATGTGCACGGACAGCCGGTCGTCCTCCCCCGACGGCAGCGGGAAGTTCCAGAACTCGTAGATGCTCTCGAACAGCGGCTGATCGCCCGGGATCTCGCTCCACCTCTGGATATCCACCAGCGGCGTGTGGGCGTGCTGCAGGAGAGCCCCCTGCAGCTCCTGTAGACCCTTGAGCCAGCCGGCCAGAGGCTCCTCCGGAGCGATCCGGACCCGTATCGGCAGGGCGTTGATGAACAGGCCCACCATGGATTCGATACCTGGAATGGACGAGGGGCGGCTCGACACGGTGATGCCGAAGATCACGTCGTCTTCGCCGGCGGCGCGGCCCAGGAGCAGGGCCCAGAGGCCCTGGGCGACGTTGTTCAACGTGAATTGGCCCTGCCGCGCCACCGCCTGCACCGAAGCCGCGGTCTCCGCCGGTACCAGGAAGTCCAGGCGCTCGAAGTCTGTGGAGAGGCCGAGCGAGCCGTCACCGGGGCGGTCGGCGCGCACCTGCGTCGGCTGGCTGAACCCGGCAAGAGCCTGCCGCCAGAAGATCTCGGCGCGGCCCAGGTCCTGCCCCTCCAGCCACTCGATGTAGTGCCGGAACCGGCGCGCCGGAGCCGGCGGCAGCTCGCCGCCGCGGCGGAGCTGCTCGTAGGCCATTAGGACCTCCTGCGCCAGCAGGGGCGACGACCAGCCGTCCATCAGCAGGTGGTGGTGGGTCCACAGCAGCCGGTGGACGTCATCGGCCATGCGGAAGAGGTGGAGGCGCATGAGCGGCGCCTCGGAGAGCCGGAACGGCCGCTCCCGGTCGGCCTGCCGGGCCACCTCGAAGCGCTGCCGCTGCTCCTCCTCCGGCAGGTTCCGCCAGTCCTCCACCAGGAGCGGCATGGCGACGCGCGGGCTCACCGCCTGGAGCGGCCGCTCCAGATCCTCCCAGAGGAACGAGGTGCGCAGCACCGGGTGGCGATCCAGCGCGTGCTGCCAGGACTGCTCCATGAGCTCGACGTGCAGGGGGCCGGTCAGGGTGCAGCTCATCTGCTCCAGGTAGAGGCCCGACTCGGGCGAGCTCAGGCTGTGGAAGAGGAAGCCCTGCTGCAGCGGCGACAGGGGATAGAGGTCCTCCACCTCGCGGCCGGCGAGGATCCGCTCCAGGGTCTCGGCGTCCAGGTGGGCCAGGGGGAAGCGCTCCCCTGATTCCGTCTCCTCCAGCGCCGGCTCGGCCATGGCCGGCACCGGCGCCCCGGTAGTCTCCGGCAGCGCCGCCGCCAGCTCGGCCACCGTCTGGTACTGGAAGAGCTGCTCGGGGGTGACCTGAAGCCCCGCCTCCGCCGCCCGGGTGGCGACGTGGATGCCCATCACCGAGTCGCCGCCCAGCTCGAAGAAGTTGTCGTGGATGCCCACCTGCTCGAGCCCGAGCACCCGCTGCCAGATGTCCACCAGCAGCGACTCGGTGACGCCGGTGGGCGGAGCATAGGGAACCTTGAGGTCCGGACGGGGGTAGCGGGCCATCGGCTCCTGGAGGGCGAGGGTAGGGCCCTCCGCCATGCCCGCTCCGGCGCCGCCTACCGCGTCCGGCGTTGTGACGGCCTGACGCGCCAGCGCCGACAGGTCCTTGGCCGAGACCGCGACCTGGGGGCCCAGGGGGCAGGAGAGCAGCCGGCGCAGAGCCTCCACCCCCTCGGCCGGACGGATGCCCCCGACCCCCAGCGGATTGGCCGCCGCGGTTTTCGCCGCCGGCCGCCGGAAGCGTCCGGCCGCCTCGCCCACCCGCTTCAGCGAGAACTGCTCGATCTCCACCACCGGCTCGCCGGCGTCGTCCAGCAGGGTGATGTCCGCCGTCAGCGTCTCCCGGCTGGCCCCGTCGTGGGTGCGCACGTGGCTCCAGACCCGTCCGGGGATCGACCGCCGCACCCGCAGCCGCCGGTAGGACAGCGGCAGGTAGCTCTCCTGGCCGCCCGCCACGAAGACGCTGAGGGCGGTAGCGACGTCCAGAAGCGCCGGGTGGAGGACCAGACCGTCCTCCAGGTCTCCGGCGAACTCGGCGGGTAGCTCGAGGAGGGCGACGGCTTCTCCCTCGCTCGCCTGGACGCGGCGCAGGCTCTGCCAGCGCGGCCCCCAGTAGACCAGTCCCTGCCCTTCGTTCTCGGGCTTGACGCCGGCGGGGATCACCTCGTCTCGCCCAGTGCAGCGGGCCTGGATCTCGGCGATCGAGGCGGCCTGCGTGGGAGCGCCGTTCAGGGGGACCACACGGCCGCGGGCGTTCTCCTGCCAACCGTCGTCTCCCCGGCTCTCCACCTTGAAATCCCAGGCCTCTCCCCCCCGTTCGAGAGAGATGCGCACCTCCCGCGGCTCGCCCTCCTCCACCATCACCGGTGCCAGGAAGAGCACGTCGCGCACCTCGGCTGCCGTCTCGCCGGTGACGTGCTGGAACGCCGCCCGGGCCATCTCCAGATACCCCGTGCCGGGCACGGCGCTGGTGCCGGCCACCCGGTGCTCGGCGACGACCCAGTGCCGGCGCTCGTCGAAGCGGGTGAGGAAGACCGCCCGGTCCTCCGTCCGGGACAGGCACTCGTCGATCAGCGGATGGAGCGGCGGGGTGTCGGGAAGTGGCAGCGGCGCCTCCCGCCAGGTCCGGGCCGCCTGCCGCGCGCCGCGCGGGAGCTGCGTCTGGACCGCCATCCCCACCTCGTCCCAGGCTCCCCAGTTCACCGACACCACCCGCTCGCCGCGGCTGGCAGCCGCGTGGGCCCATGCGTCCAGGAAGGAGTTGGCGCCGCAATAGTCCACCTGACCGAAGCCGCCGAGGACGCCGATGGTGGACGAGCAGAGGAGAGAGAAGTCCAGGGGCATGCCGGCCAGGGCCGCCGCCAGGGCTCGCGTGCCCAGGATCTTCGGTGCCAGCACCCGCTCGGCCACCTCGTCGGTCTTGAGCTGGACCACGCCGCCCCCCGCCACACCCGCGGCATGGATGACGCCGTGAACGGCGCCGAAGCGGGCCACGGCCTCGGTCACCACGTTGCGCATGGCCGCCTCGTCGGCGACGTCGGCGCTCGCCGCCAGCACCTCGCCGCCGGCCGCTTCGAGGGCCAGGAGCTTGCGCAGCCGCCCGCCGGTGGTGTCGTCCTCCGGCAACGAGGCCGCGAGCGCCTCCCACTCCTCGCGTGGCGGCAGCGCCGAGCGCCCTACTAGGACCAGACGGGCGCGCCAGGACCGCGCCAGGTAGTCGGCGAAGACCAGACCGAGACCGCCGAGGCCGCCGGTGACGAGGTAGACCCCCTGCTCGCGCAACGGCAATCGCTCCTCCGCCGCCTGCTCGAGCCGCACCGCGTTCCACTCCTGCACCCAGCGGATGCCGTCGCGCAGGGCCACCACCCGCTCGACCCGCTCGCCGGCCGGCGCGGCGATCTCCGCCCACAGACGGTCCGCGAGAGCCGCGAGGCCGGAGAGCGACGCCCCCGCAGGCGGCAGGACCACGTCCACCGCCACCGTCGACAGGCGCGGGTTCTCCTGCGGCACCACCTTGCAGGGACCGAGCACCGAGGCCTTCTCCGGCGTCAGGGCCTCCGTCCCCCACACCCGCTGGACCCCCGTGGTGGCGACACCGAGGCGGACCCCACCGCTCTCGCCGGCGAGTGCCTGGGCCAGCCAGAGCAAGCTGTAGAACCCCAACGTCTGGGTCTCTCGATACTCGGCTGCCCCCTCCGCCGGTGTCACGCCCCACAGATGGGCGACGGCGTCCGGCGCCGCCCCCTCGGCGCGCAAGGCGGCGAGGAGGGCGCCGTAGTCCTCGCGGCGGCCGGGGTCGATCTCCCAGGCGCCATCCCCCAGGCGCGCGAAGCCGGCGCCGGCGTGGACCACGTCGGCCCGGCGCCCCTCGGCGCGCAATCGGGCCACCAGGGCATCGGCCAGACCGCAGCCGTCGGCGAAGACCAGCCAGGAGGCGGGGCCGCCATCCCGTGGCGGCGCCGGAGGGGGGGAAGGACGCCAGGAGGGGACGTGGAAGAAGTCGGCCACGTCGCTCTTGCGGCGCAGCGCGGCCTGATCGCCACCGAACGCGGCCGCGGTGTTGCCCGGCGCGATCCAGTAGCGCTTACGCTCGAAGGGATAGGTGGGCAGCGTCACCCGCCGCCGCGTCTCGCCGGCATGGAACGCCATCCAGTCCGGCGCCGCGCCCGCCAGCCAGAGCGCTCCCAGGGAGCGCAGGAGGAAGACCGTGTCGTGGTGCTCCTCCCGCGGGTGGCGAAGCGATGAGACGATCACCCGCGACACCCCGCGGCCGGGGTGCTGGCGGCAGAAGGTGGTCAGATTCTGCCCGGGACCCACCTCCAGCATCACCCGTGTCCGCTCCTGGAACAGCTCGGCGAGGCCGTCGCCGAAGCGGACGGTCCCCCGCAGGTGACGGGCCCAGTATTCGGGATCGGTGGCCTCGGCCTCCCGGATCCAGCCGCCGGTGACATTGGAGATGTACGGGATCTGGGGCGGATGGAGCGCCATGGCCGCGACCCGCTCCACGAACGGCGGCAGGATGGGCTCCATCATGCCGGAGTGGAAGGCGTGGGAGGTGTGGAGCCGCCGGCAGGCGACGCCGCGGGCGGCGAGCTGTTTCTCGAGCGCCGCCACGGCCTCCTCGGGGCCGGAGACCACGCACCGCCCCGGCGCGTTGACCGCCGCCAGCGAGAGCTGGCGGCCCAGCAGGGCCTCCACCTCGGCCTCTGGCAGCGGCACGCTGAGCATCGCCCCCGCCGGCAGCCCCTCCATCAGCCGGCCGCGTTCGGCCACCAGGACCAGGGCGTCCTCCAGCGAGAAGACGCCGGCGACGCAGGCCGCCACGTACTCGCCGATGCTGTGGCCGATCATCGCCTCGGGCCGGATGCCCCAGGACATCCAGAGCCGCGCCAGCGCCCACTCGATGGTGAACAGCGCCGGCTGGGTCACGGCAGTGCGGCCGAGGCGCCGGTTCGCCTCCTCGTGGTCCTCAGGGGTTCCGGACGCCGGATAGAGCAGGTCCCGCAGGTCGAGGCCGAGCCGCGGCTGGAGCAGCGCGGCGCAGCGGTCGATCTCGTCACGGAACACCGGCTCGTCGCGGTAGAGATCCCTCCCCATGCCGGCGTACTGCGCCCCCTGGCCCGAGAACAGGAAGACCACCGGCGGGTTCGGCCCCTCCGGGACGCCCGACGGCATACGGGCCGCGTCGCCACCCGCCAGGACCTCCACCGCCTCGGCGTGCTCGCGGCAGACCAGGACACGCCGGTGCTCCAGGGGCCGGCGCCCGGTCTCCAGGGTGAAGGCGACGTCCGCCAGCTCCTGCTCGGGATGGCGCTCGAGGTGCTCGCGCAGCCGGGCAGTCACCGCGTCCAGGGCCGTGGGGGTCTTGGCCGACAGCACCAGGAGCTGCCACTCCCGGGCGGGGGCCACCGGCGGCGCTGCCGGCGCCTCCTCCAGCACCACGTGGGCGTTGGTGCCGCCGATGCCGAAGGCGCTGACGCCCGCCCGGCGCGGCACGCCGTTGCGGGTCCACGGCCGCAGCTCCGTGTTGACGAAGAAGGGGCTGCTCTCGAAGTCGATCTGCGGGTTGGGCCGCTCGAACAGCAGGCTGGGCGGGATCGCCCCGTTCTCCAGCGCCAGCACCGCCTTGATGAGGCCGGCCACGCCCGCCGCCGCGCCCAGGTGCCCGATGTTCGTCTTCACCGATCCGATGGCGCAGAAGCCGCGGCGGTCGGTGCCGGCGCGGAAGGCCTGCGTGAGGGCCCGCACCTCGATCGGATCGCCCAGCAGCGTGCCGGTGCCGTGGGCCTCGATGTAGGAGATGGTTTCGGGGGCCACCTGTGCGGTGAGGTGGGCGGCGCGCACCACCCGGACCTGGCCGTCGACGCCCGGCGCGGTGAAGCCCACCTTGACCGCGGCGTCGTTGTTCACCGCCGACCCCTTGATCACGGCGCGGATCCGGTCACCGTCGGCCAGGGCGTCCTCCAGGCGCCGGAGCACCACCATGCCCATGCCGTTGCCGAAGATGGTCCCCTGGGCCTGGGCGTCGAAGGCACGGACGCGCCCTTCGGGAGACAGGATCTCCCCCTCGCGGTAGGTGTAGCCGAGGCGCTGGGGCAGGCGGACGGAGACCCCGCCGGCCAGGGCCATGTCGGACTCGCCGGCGAGCAGCCCCTGGCAGGCCAGGTGGACGGCCACCAGCGACGTGGAGCAGGCGCTCTGCACGGTGACCGCGGGCCCGCCCAGGCTCAGCTTGTAGGCGATGCGGGTGGCGACATAGTCCTTGTCGTTGGCGATCTGGGCCTGGAAATCGCCGATCGACTGGATGATCCGGGGGTTGGAGTATAGGTTCCAGAGGTAGCCGTTGAGCTTGGAGCCGGCGTAGACGCCGACCAAGCCGGGGAAGCGCTCCGAGTCGTAGCCGGCCGACTCCATGGCCTCCCAGGCGCACTCCAGGAGAATACGCTGCTGCGGGTCGATGATCTCGGCCTCGCGCGGGCTGCAGTTGAAGAGCTGGGCGTCGAAGAGGTCCTCCCCTTCGATGAGGCGCGCCACCGGCACGTAGTCGGGGGAGTCGATCGACTCCGGCTCCTCCCTCGACTCCTCCAGCTGCTCCCGGGTGAGGACGGTGATGGACTCGACGCCGTCCCGGAGATTGGCCCAGAACTCCTCCACGTTGCGGGCGCCGGGAAACCGGCAGGCCATGCCGACGATGGCGATCTCCATACCGGTCAGGGGGCTCTCGTTGCTCATCCGCGGTCTCTCCTGTACGTCCTAGCCTTGTTGCCGCCGCTGCCGCAGCTTCTGGAGGCGGCTCTGCCCCGCCTCGACCTTGTCCATGCGCTCGTCGCTCTGCCTCGCCGCCGACACCACCGACACCGTCGCGACCTGCCGGCCGGCATGGGCCGCCAGCAGGGCCACCGTCGGGTGGGAGAAGAGATCGACCACCTGCAGGTCGCCGCCGATCAGCTCACTGAGCCGGGCGTGGGCCCGCACCAACAGCAGCGAGTTGCCCCCCTGCTCGAAGAAGTTGTCGTGGAGGCCGATCCGGTCGAGCCCCAGCACGTCCTGAAGG
>DASPJI010000610.1:0-16271 GCA_035628695.1 Thermoanaerobaculia bacterium
ATCACGAGGTCCCGCTGGCCAACGGTTTCCTGAGGACGCTCGACCTCGCCCTCGAGCTGCGCGCCGGCCTCCCCGGGACCGTCCTCGATACCGAGCAGGCCACCTACTGGCAGCTCCTCCTCCAGATCCCCACCTCGGGACCGGACTACGAGACGGTCTTCCTGGCGCCGGTCTATTCGCGGCGTGGCTAGGATCGCCGGCTAGCGGCCTGTAGGGTCAGCGCCGAGAAACCGGTCGCCGCGAAAACGATGAAAAGCGCCGGGCGCAGGGCGGATCGCACGGCCGGCGAGTTATACAGGGTATGAGAGGGGCGGGTCGGGATAGACTAGTCGCGTTCGGACCGGACCCCTATGCCCCTGACACCGCCCCCGCGCCGGAATCGGCCGAAGGCCGCGCCCGGCCTGCCCGACGGCAAGAAGAGGATCTTCGCGCCCCCCCGGTCCTCGGTGCCGGTCCCCGGCGCCCGCGTCTCCGGCGAGGGGAGGGGGCCGTTCTGGCGGCTGCGGGCGAGCGGTGGAGGCGGCTGCTTCCTGTCGTTCTTCATCAGCATCGGCCTGGGGCTCTTCCTCTTCGGCCTGGCCGGGACGTTCGGCCCCTATCGCGACAGCCTGCGCGAGAGCGGGGATCCCAGGTTCTTCTACGCGGCCATGGGGATGGGTACCCTGTTCGTCCTGATGGCCGCGCGGATGCTCCAGCTCGTGCTCACCGACGTGGAGGCGCGGGCGCGCTCCCAGCAGAAAGGCAAGGCTTCGGAGCCGTGGACCTGGGATTATCCCTGGCGGCCGGAGGAGATGGACCCCGACTACACCGGCGCGGTGGGCGGTGCCATCCTCGGCCGGGTCGCCTTCCTGGCCTTCATCGCCTTCTTCAACATCGCCTGGATGTCCGGGAACTGGCTGTTCCGGGCCATCATCATCGTCCTCGACGCCTTCGCCCTGCTGATCCTCGTCGACGCGTTGCGGGCGATCCTGCAGCGGGGCCGCTTCGGCCGCCCCAAGGTGGAGTGGAAGACCTTCCCCGCCTTCCTCGGCGAGCGGCTCGAGGGTACCGTCCGCTTCCCCCGCACGCTCTCTCCCTCGGGGCCGGCGAAGGCGACGCTGCGCTGTGTCCGGGACGAATGGATCCAGCGGCCGAGGCCGAAAGGGGGCACGGACAGCCAACTCGAGGCTATCTCGATCCACGAGGAGGAGCACGAGATCCCGCTGTCGGATGGACGCCTCGAGCGCCTCGACCTCGCCTTCGAGCTGAAGGACGGCCTCCTCGGCACCCGGCTCGACATCGAGCAGGCCGTCTACTGGCAGCTCCTCCTCCAGATCCCTACCCTTGGGCCTGACTACGAGGTCATCTTCCTGGCGCCGGTCTACTCGCGGCGCAGATAAGACGGACGGCTCGCACCGATCTTGCACCTGGTGACAGGTGATGAGAGGAGGAGTCACGATCCAGGGGCGCCTGGTCGCCCGTCCACTGGCGCCGATCTCGAAGCGGACCGCTCCCGGGCTGCACCCCCTGGCGTTCGGCGGCGACCGCGACGGTCTCCTCTACGTGCCCGCCGGCTACCGGCCGGACCAGCCTGCCCCCCTGGCGCTCATGCTCCACGGCGCGGGCGGCGACGCACGGGGCGGGCTGGCGCCGTTCCAGCCGCTGGCCGACAACGCCGGGCTCCTCCTCCTGGCGACGGACTCGCGGCAGCAGAGCTGGGACGTGATCCGCGGCGGCTTCGGCCCGGACGTCGCCTTCATCGACCAGGCGCTGGCCTGGACCTTCGCTCACTGCGCGGTAGACCCCGGCCGCGTCGCCGCCGAGGGCTTCTCCGACGGCGCCTCCTACGCGCTCTCCCTCGCCATCACGAACGGTGAGCTCTTCACCCACGTCATCGCCTTCTCGCCCGGGTTCGTGGCGCCGGCCGGGTACGAGGGGCATCCGCGGATCTACATCTCGCACGGGATCGGAGACCGGGTGCTCCCCATCGACTCCTGCAGCCGGAAGCTCGTCCCCCGGCTGAAGCGGAGCGGCTACGACGTCCTCTACAAGGAATTCGACGGTCCCCACACGGTGCCGCCGGAGATCGCGCGCGAGGCGCTGGCCTGGTTCCTGGAAAAGTGAGAGATGAAACCGGATGACGACAACGGCAAACGTCCCCTTTCCGAACGCCCCTTCCGTGTCCTGATCCTTTCGGGGTCGGACCGCCGGCAATACAACTGCCCCGGCGTCGACTCCAAGAGCCGGACCCTGATGCTGCGCATGGCCGAGCGCCTGCCGCAGGAGTGGGAGATCGATTACGAAGACCTCGGCAACGTCTTCGGCCGCGCCCGCATCCAGAGCTGCAACGCCTGCGTCTCCACCTCCATGGCCCTCTGCGTCTGGCCTTGCAACTGTTACGAAAAGAAAAACAAGGACGAGCCCGACCTGATGTGGGACCTCGACCTCTATGCCCGGCTCGACCTCGCCGACGCCTGGGCCGTGATCGGGCCGGTGAACTGGTACGCCCCCACCAGCAACCTCAAGCTGATGTTCGACCGTCTGGTCTGCATGAACGGCGGCAATCCGCGCGAGGAGCTGATCGATCACAAGAACCCCGAGAAGGCGGTGCGGCTGGAGCACTCGCCGGAGTGGGACGAGCTGAGCGTCAACCATCTCGAAGGCCGTACCGCCGGCTTCTTCTGTTATGGCGACGGCGGCGGCGACGAGCTCGACGCCGCGGGACGGCCGAAGGCTCTCCGCCATCCCGAGTGGTTCGATCCCGATGAGGAGCCGTTCGAGGACCTGCGGCAGACGTACGCGCCCCTGGTCTGGCAGTGCCGCTACAGCGGCATCGAGGTGCCGGACGCCCTCTGGCGCTACGTCGAGTTCGGCCAGGGAAGGAAGTACAGCGACAACCAGGCCGAGCACATGCCGGAGCAGGACGTCTGGGCCCCCTTGGACGCCTGGGCGGACGCCTTCGCGGCCCATGTGGGAAGGAAAGGGAAGGTGCCGCCCGGCAAGTACCGGGCCTACGGCTACGAGCCGCCGAAGCACCGGTTCGCCGACGCCAAGCTCGGCTGGCGGGAGCTGCGCATGCGGCTCGGCCATCCTCCCCAGCCCTCTTCGCCCGCGGCGCAGCAGGAGCTCGGGCTCAACCAGGACGTCACCCTGCGCCCCTCGAAAGGGGAGGGGGAGAAGCTGCGGGAGAAATAGTTCGATGTCCTCCCTCGCCATCGTCGTCCCGGTCCTGAACGAGGCCGCGGTCCTGGAGGGCTTCCTCGCCGATCTCCTGGGCCGGGAGGGGGACTTCGAGGTCATCCTGGTCGATGGGGGGAGCGACGACGGGAGCTGGGAGATCGCCGGCCGCTTCCGCGAGATCCGCCGGCTCCGCTCGCCTCGGGGCCGGGCGGCGCAGATGAACGCCGGCGCGCGGGCCGCCGGCGCCGACCATCTCCTCTTCCTGCACGCGGACACCCTCCTGCCTCCCGGTGCGTTCGAGCGGATTTCGGAGGCGCTGGCGGACCCGGCCGTGGCCGCGGGCTCCTTCCGGCTGGCCTTCGACCGTCGGGACCCCTGGCTCGCGGTCTACTCCTTCTTCAGCCGGATCAATCACCCGCTGTTCACCTATGGCGACCAGGGGCTGTTCCTGCGGCGCGAGCTGTTCCGGGAGATCGGCGGCTTCCGGGAGATCCCCATCATGGAGGATCTGGAGATCCAGCGCCGGCTGCGGCGGCGGGGCCGCTTCGTCAAGCTGGACCTGCCGGTCACCACCTCGGCGCGCCGCTTCGTCCACCGCGGGCCGCTGCGGCAGCAGGCGCTGAACGTCGGCCTGGTGTCGCTCTACCTGCTGGGGATGGAGCCGGGACGGATCAAGCGGCTGTACGACGACGCCCGGCCGGGAGCCCGGCCGCGGGGAGCGAGCCCGTCTCCCTCGGGAGGGCATCGATGAAAAGGAAGAAGGTCCCGGTCTGGATCAGCGCGCCTCTGGTGCTGGGCACCTTCGCCGCCCTCGTCTGGTGGGAGCGCCGCCGGCCGCTCCGTCCGGAGACCGAGCCCAAGCTGCGGCGGAACCTGCGCAACCTGGCGGTGGCCGGCGTCAGCGCGGCCGTCGTGCAGGTGGCAGCGGCCCCTGTCCTGAAGCCCTTGGCGGAGATGGTGGAGCGGCGCCGCTGGGGGCTGCTGCGGCGGCTGGGCCTGCCGGTCTGGCTGGAGGTGCCTCTCGCCCTGGTCCTCCTGGATTACAGTCTTTATCTCTGGCACGTCCTCGCGCATCGCCTGCCGGTCCTCTGGCGTTTCCACCGCGTCCATCACGTGGACCTCGACCTCGACGCCTCGACGGCCCTGCGCTTCCACTTCGGGGAGCTGACGATGTCGGTGGCCTGGAACGCCGGAGAGATCCTGTTGTTGGGCATCACCCCCCTCGAGCTGTCGATCCGCCAGACGCTGCTGCTGACCTCCATCCTCTTCCACCATTCGGACGTCGAGCTGCCCGCCGGAGTGGAGCGGCGGCTCGTGCGCTGGATCGTGACGCCCCGCATGCATGGCATCCATCACTCCATCGAGGAAGAGGAGACCAACTCCAACTGGTCGAGCGGCCTCACCCTCTGGGACCGCCTCCACGGGACTCTACGGCTCGACGTGCCGCAGGAAGAGATCACGATCGGCATCCCCGCGTATCGTGATCCTGAAGAGGTGACGCTGCCCCGGATCCTCTCCATGCCCTTCGGCGAGCAGCGCCCCACCTGGAAGCTGCCCTGAGCGTACAAAACCGAGCTTCTTGATGTAGGGGCGGGGCTTGTAAACGCCCCGAAGGGGCCCAGGCATAAAGCCTGCCGTTTCAACGGCAGGTGGCGTCCCCACAAACCACCGAAGCCCTGAAAGGGCGCAGGCAGCTCCTTTCTATTGCGAAGCGGTGCGGCGCCATCCTCGACGAGCGGGTGGCGGCGAGCCCCGAGCCGTAAGCACACGCTGCGGCGGAGGCCCCTCCGGGGGCCTCCGCCTGGCCGCGCTCCTCCTGTCGGACGGAGGAGTCCTCAGGAAGCGCGGCCTTGGACACGGCGGCGCCTCCCTCACGATTCAGTTGTCAAAGAGCCGGGGAGCCGGCCGGGTACCGTTTCCGGACCGGCTCCTCAGTCCTACGCCGCCATCCCCGCAGCTTCGGGATGAATCCGGACCTTTCGGGACGGCTCCATCACGACTCGCCGCCGCTCCATGACGCTCGGGAAGATTCCGGAGCGTTCGGGAGCGATCCTCAGCGATCCGCCGTCTTCCCACGCGGCCGGGATTGATTCCGGAGCGTTCGGGATCGAACCGCGTCGATCCGCCACCGTCCTGAACGTCGGGGAAGAATCCTCGGTGCTGAGGACAACGCCGCGGCCAGCATAGGAGCCAGGCCGCGCCGTGTCAATAGAGTCATTGATGGCGAGATATGGTATGATTAGCTGACTCATGAGGCGCGGACGGAGGCATCAATGTCCGAGTCGCCCAGCTCTTTGACAACTGACGTACCTTGGGACCGCGGGAGGGGCCCGCACCCCTCCCGCAGACCTAGCCCTTGCCCGCGCAGAGGTCGAGGATGACGGCGACGCGGCGGTTCTTCTGGCGGCCGGCCGGATCGTCCGAGCCGTCCGGCTTCGCGTTCGGCGCCACCGGGCGGCGCTCGCCCCAGCCCTGGACGGGGGCCGTGGCCGCCAGGGCACCGTGGGCCACCAGCCAGTCCTTGACGGTCCGGGCCCGCTTCTCGCTCAAGGTCTGGTTGTAGTCGTCCGCTCCCTTCGAGTCGGTGTGTCCCTCCACCGTCGCGGGGTGCTTGCCGGCCTTGGTCAGCATCGGCACCAGCACCTCCAGGGTCTCCTCGGCGTCCGGGGTCAGCGTCGCCTTGTCGAACTCGAAGAGCGCGTCGGCGCCGACCAGGAACCTCTTGGTGCAGCGCTCGTCCTCGGCGCGGATCGCCTGGATCCCCTTGGGCACCTGGATCTCCCCGGGCTGCTGCCACGTGTCGCGGGGCTTCTGAAACTCCTTCGGCTGCTGCCAGGTCTGCGCGGTCACCGGCGCCGCGAGAGCCAGCAGCGCCGCGCCGGCGAGCGCGGTCCGGGAAAAATGGAGCATGGTCGTCCTCCCTGGATGATTGAGCAGATTCTAGCCGACTCGGAGCGCGTGGAGGTCTCTCGACCCTCGCCAAACGCCTTTCGACCCCAGGGTCGAGAGGCTCGACCCTGCTCGAAGCACGCTCGACCCGACCAAAACCTGGCTCGACCCTAGGGTCGAGCCACTCGACCCGCTTCGAAACGCACGCGACCCTAGGGTCGAGAGGACTTTGAAGAGGGTCGAGCCTCCTCCGAGCCGGGTCGAATGCCGTCGGAAGGGCGTGACGTCCCTCCGGCGGGATGGTTCGTCGGCCCGGCCGGATGGTCTATCGATCCGAAGGGATGTGAAGCCGATCCGGCGGGATGAAGCCTCGGTCCGGGGGGGAGTGTGTGGGCCAGGCTCTCGCCGATCCGGAACAGGCCGAAGCCCTCTCCGGGGATCGGCTCGACCCGCCAAGGCCCTGCGACGTCGGCCTCGCCCGCCACGGGCGGGTCAAGCGGCTTGGCGAAGATTCTTGGAGGAGGTTGGGGGGGGAGGGAGGATGCCGCCTGGTGCGCCGGGTTTTCGACGTGACGTCGCATGATGTCAGTAGAAGATGGTAGGCTCCGTCGGCGGATGGCGCCCGCGCTTTCACGAGGAGCGCCGAAGCTTCAGACGATTGACAGTGTAAATGTCCACGGCGTACGTTGAGGAAAAGGAGAAATGATGAACAGGAGCATCCTTTTGTGTGGTCTGGTCGCGGCCCTCGCGATGGTGTTCTCGATTGCTGGTCCGCCTTCTGCCGACGCTTGGCCTTATATTTATATTGATGATCCTAACCTGGAATATCCCAGCTGTTGTGCCGACTTCGAGCAGTTGGAAGGCCAGTCTTGCCCGACGGGTGCGAGGATCTCCTGTAGCTGGGGGGCCTACGGGAGGGGATACTGCCAGTGCTACTACGGCACCGGCGAGAGTTGGGAGTGCTACTCGTCCCAGCCGATCCCTGCCAATCCGGATCAGCCGATCTGCTAGCCGTGTGAGCCGGGGCGCCGCCGGTGAGCCATGAGCCGGCGGTGCCCCTGCGGCATGAGATGTACGGGGAGGATGGGAGCCGGCGACCGAGGACGGCACAACCGTGAACGCCTTCATTTACAGACTCAGTAGACAGGAGGTCCGGTGAGCAAATTGCGTGTTGCCTCGTTCTCGATCTCGGCGGATGGTTTCGGCGCTGGACCGAATCAGAGCCTCGATGAACCGCTCGGCGTCGGCGGGGAATCGCTGCACGAGTGGATTGTGCCCACCCGAACCTTCCAGAGAATTTCCGGTAAGGAATCCGGCACGACCGGCAAGGACGACGAGTTTACCGCGAGAGGCCTCGAGAACGTCGGCGCGTGGATTATGGGCCGCAACATGTTCGGCCCTGTCCGCGGGCCTTGGCCTGACGAATCCTGGAGGGGCTGGTGGGGACAGACGCCGCCGTATCACACCCAGGTCTTCGTCCTGACGCATCACCCGAGGCCGCCCTTGACCATGAACGGAGGCACCGTCTTCCACTTTGTCACGGACGGCATCCATTCGGCGTTGGAGCAGGCGCGGCACGCGGCCGGAGGGATGGATATCAGGATCGGCGGGGGCGCTTCCACCGTTCGTCAATACTTGCAGGCCGGCCTCATAGACGAGTTGCATATCGCGATCTCACCCGTGCTGCTCGGCTCCGGAGAGAGCCTGTTCTCGGGGCTCGACATGGTCGCGCTTGGTTACAAGTGCGTGGAGCATGTGGGAACCGAGAAGGCCATGCACATCGTTTTGTCGAAGGACTAGATGGCGCTGGACTCTCCGATGTTCACGATCCGACCCATTGGCCGCGTCCTGTCGCCGCTGCGGGAACGCGAACACGCGCCGAAGCAGGGAAACGAGGGGGCACCCGAGGCGTGGCTCGAGTTCGAGCCCGAGGTCCAGGAGGGGCTCGCCGACCTGCGGGTAGGGGAGGAGGTTCTCGTCCTTACCTGGCTTCACCGGGCGGACCGCGAGACCCTGCGCGTGCACCCCAGAGATGACACGAGCTTGCCGCTGCGGGGCGTCTTCAGTACCCGCTCGCAGGACCGGCCGAATCCCGTGGGAATCCACCGGGTGAGGATTCTCGAGATCGAGGGGCCTACCCGCCTCCGGGTCGACGGGCTGGAGGCTTTCGACGGGACGCCGGTCATCGACCTCAAGCCCGTGCTGGACCGGGAGCAGGAGCGTTGACCCGCCCAACCGCCAGACTAGACTCGGCCCGGGTTGAGACTCGCTGCCTCTGGGGAATCGATGACTCACCGGCTCTTCGTTTACGGAACGCTCGCCCCGGGACGGCCCAACGAGCACGTCCTGGCGGATGTTCCGGGACGGTGGGAGCCGGCGGCCGTCAATGGCACGTTGCTGCAAGAAGGCTGGGGTGCGGCGGAGGGCTACCCGGGAATCATCCTCGATGAGCACGGCGGCGAGGTCAAGGGTCTTCTCTTCAGCTCGGAGAGATTGGCTGAGCACTGGGCCCGTCTCGATGATTTCGAGGGTGAAGGCTATGAGCGCGTCCTCACGGCGGTGAAGCTCGAGGACGGGACAGCCGTGGGCGCCTATATCTACAGGCTCAGCGGCAATGGCTCGCCAGCCGCCGGCGGTGGGGGCCCCGATGTCGAGTAGGCCGATGCTCCTGGTCAAGTCGCTCGCTGTCTGGCTGCTCATTCTCGTGCTCGCGATCATCAATGGCGCCTTCCGTGAGGCGGTGTTGCTCCCCAGCCTGGGCAGGCCGCTCGGGTTGGTGCTGAGTGGCCTGCTGCTCTCGGTTTGCATCATTGTGGTTGCATGCTTTTTCGTACCGCGCATGGCGCGGACGGAAAGGCTCAGGCCGCTGTACCTCGGGCTGCTCTGGCTCGGTCTGACGCTCGGATTCGAGTTCGGCTTCGGCCGCCTGGTGCAGCGCCGGAGCTGGCCCGAGTTGCTGGAGGCCTACACATTCAAGGACGGCAACATCTGGCCTATCGTTCTGGTTGTCACGTTCCTCGCGCCGTTGCTGGCAGTCTGGTGGGCTGGGAAGAGCCGCGAGGCAGACGGCGCACTAGTGGCAAAACGAGACTGAAAGAATAACGTCATGACAACCGCCTTGCTCATCATCGACGTACAGGAATCTCTATGCGTGGGCGCCGAAGCGGCGTTCGACATCGACCGCGTGGTCGACAGAATCAATTCACTCTCGGCCAGGGCGCGAGCCGTTGGCGCGCCGGTGATCCTCATTCAGCACGAGGAAGAGGAGGGCCCGCTCCAGTTCGGCAGCGAAGGATGGCAGCTTTACGAGCGGCTCGCCATCGCGCCGGGCGATCTCCGGGTCAGGAAGACAGCCTGTGATTCATTCCACCAAACCGGGCTCGAGGCGCTGCTCCAGGCGCGGGGAGTCGGCAGGTTGATCATTTGCGGTTTGCAGAGCGACTACTGCATCGACGCGACGGTTCGCGGAGCGCATGCGTTGGGGTATCCGGTGGTCCTGGTGTCGGACGCGCATTCCACCATGGATAGCGGGGGACGCACCGCCGCGGAGATCACCAGGCATCACAACGATGCGCTGGCCGGGCTCGGGTCCGGTGTCCAGCCGATGCCTGCGGCCGAGGTGCCGCTGTGACTAATACCGACCCCTCGCAAGCCCGTAGGCTGGTCTTCCTGCTCGTGCTGGGGCTCACGGCCGCCGTCTTTTCTGGTTGTGCTCAGGTTTCATCAGTCGCGCCGGTCACGGAAGCGAAGCCGGCGCCGGAGGGGGACTGCCATCGCGCCGAGTCGCAGCGCTTCGTCTTCCACAGCGATCCATGGATCAATCTCCACCATTTCCTCTTCGAGTGGGCGAGGAACGTGCCCGAGCGGCCGCCCGGGGACCGTGGCCGAGCGGTCGATGTAACGGAGAGGACGCAGCTCGGGAGCCTCGAGGAGGGGGATCGGCGGGTGTGGGAGCAGGCTCTGGGCTTCTACCGCGAACGGCTGGTCTCCAGAGACCTCCTGTTCGATCGGGACCTCATCGTCCTCAGGGGCCAGTTGGCATCGATCGCTTGCTCGGGAGGCAACCCGGACATTATCGACAACACCGAGCTTCGGACGGTGCTGACCGAAGCCATGCCGGTCTACCGGAAGCATTGGTGGCCGGCGCACCACGCCGCCAGTATGGCTTGGATTCGGGAGCGGCTCGCCGATCTAGAGTCGTACGAGGCGACTCTCTCCGAGCGCCTGGCCCAGGCCTACGGGGGCGAATGGCCGGCGGATCGAATCCGCGCCGATATCACGGCCTATGCCAAGTGGTCGGGTGCGTACACGACGAACCAGCCGGACCACGTGACCATCTCGGCCCTCGGCTACCAGGGTCTCGAAGGCCTGGAGATCCTCTTCCACGAGGTATCTCACGCGAGCTTCTTCGAGCAGCGGCTCCTCGGACACCTCGCCGCCGCGTTCCGGCAGCGCGGGGCCGAGCTGCCGGATCGGCTCTCCCACGTCATCCAGTTCGCCACGCCGCCGGAGCTTCTCCGCTCCGTGCTGCCCGGTGAGAAGGCCGGCAATGATCGCTCGGTTGCGGAGCGCGTCCACGAGCGCGGCTCGGCCATCCATCTATACAGGACCGTGCTCGAACACTGGAAACCTTTCCTCGATGGAAAGATCGAGCGTTCTGAAGCGCTCGACCGGATCGCGGCGGCGCTCGCGCTACAGTAAGATTCCTGTGTAGCCGTGGTTGAGGTAACGGCGAGCACCGCCCGCTTCTTGGGAATGGATCTTGCACTTCTGTGGCTTGATAATCAACGCTCCCCTGAGCGTGTCGAACCAGGAGGTGCAGTATGAAACGTTTATCCCTTCCAAGCATCTTGTGCGGCCTGTGCGTCACGGCCGCGTTTGCCGTCTTTGGACATCCATCACCGGCCGCGGCCCAGACCTGCGATGGGATCGGCGATGGGACTTGGAACGGCTGCCGCGGCACCGGCTGCCAGGTGTGCCCGGAGAAGGTCGCCGGCTATGACTGCTACTTCATCAATCATCCGGAATGCGTCCAGAATACGAGCTGCGGCGGCCTGTTCTATGACTGCGACGCGGCCTGTCCGCCGCCGACCGAGGCGGACATCTGCGGCAACACCAACGGCGACGGCGACAGCATGTCCGACGCCCTGGAAGACGAGCTTCTGTGGCGCTTCGCGCCGGTCGTCCGGCTGCATCCGAATGATTCGTACCGGCCGAGCAGCGCGGACTGGTATATGGCACGGACCCACATGAGGTTCCATCACACCGGCTGTGGCGACGATCAGATCCTCAACAAGGGACAGATCACGACCAACAACATCGACCTGCAGGCGCATCAGAACAAGAACGGCTGGCCGGGCTGCAGCCACAACAGCACGTGGCAGTACTCGGACATGAGAACCCCCAACAGCCGGTTTTTCCTGCAGATCCCGAACGACTCCGCTGAGGGGACCACCCGCCTGGGGGCTCCGTCGAGCGACTGGACCTGCTATGCGCACGTGCGCTACGCGCCGGGCTCGACAAGCCAGTACGATATCCAATATTGGTTCTTCTATCCTTATAACGGCGCGCTGATGGCGGGGCAGGGCGGTCACGAGGGGGACTGGGAGCACATCACCGTCCGCGTCTGGAATGACGGGACGTCGCTCTCGCAGATCTACTTCGCCTCCCATGATACCGAGGGTCAGTGGTTCCAGCCCTGGCAGGTCTCCTTCACCGCCGATGATCGGCCCATCGTCTATTCCGCCGTGAACAGTCACGCCAGCTATCCCTCGCCGGGGACCTGGGTCCGCAACAACCTGCCGGACGACCATACCGCGGACGGCGGTCCCGTCTGGGATTGCCGTCGCGGCGTCTGGAACGTAGGCGAGCGCGGATTGCCGCTCAACAAAGGCCGGTACTGGCTCAATTACAGCGGCCGTTGGGGCGAGATCGGCACGGCCTTCAGCGGTCCTTGGGGCCCCGCCTACAACCAGAACAACTACTGGAACGTCAACTAGGCCGCTGCACGGAGCCCTTGCCTGCGCCGGCCCCTCGGCGCTAAATTCTCGGCCCACGGGGAGGTGTCCGATGGCTTGGAAAGTCCGCAGGACCGGGGCTGCCGAGGTCCCGTTCCGGATCAAGGGCAAAGTTGGCAGGATCGAGGACCCGCCGCCGGCGGTGTTCTTCCGGAAATATGTCGAGGCGAACCGGCCGGTGGTGCTCAGCGGGGTCATGGAGCCCTGGCCGGCGCTGGGGCGCTGGAATCCGGCTTACCTGGAATCGGTGGCGGGGGAGCATACGGGCGAGGTCATCGTCTCGAAGAACGGCCTCTACCCGGACTACATCTCGCAGCCTCCCCCCATGGCCAAGGTGGAGATGCGGCTCTCCGAGTTCCTGCGCCGCGCCGTCCCCCCGGAGAACCAGCGGACGGCGGCGGGGGAGCCGCCGCCGCCGATCCTCGCTCCGGGAGAGACCTACTACATCTATGGCAAGTCGTACCTCCTGGACGCCTTCCCGGCCTTGCGGGAGGAGATCGGCGCGCCGGCCTGCCTGGGCGACGTCCCGGTGTCCACGAACAGCGTCTGGTTCAGCTCGCCCGGATGCGTGACGCCGCTGCACTATGACCTGCCCAACGGCCTGCTCTGCCAGGTGCTCGGGTCCAAGCAGGTCTACCTCTTCGATCCGTCGCAGCACGACCTCCTGTATCCGCGGGGCCGGCATTTCCCGGGCTTCGACAACTTCGAGCGCCAGAGCCAGGTGGACATCCAACACCCGGACTTCGGCGCCTTCCCGGAGTTCCGGCGCGCGGAGGCGTTGGAGTGCACGCTGCGGCAGGGGGACACGCTGTTCATCCCCTCCAACTGGTTCCACGAGGTGGAGACGCTGGAGCTGTCCATCTCCGTCGGCTTCGGCTTCGCCGGCGGCACCAGCACCAGCGAGCTCGCCGCCCTTTCGGAGCTGTTCAAGAAGCTGTCCGGCGGCGCGCCGGGAGCGGTCAACGGCATGGACCTGTTCCGGCGGGCCGGCGAGGGACCGTCCGGCGGGCCCACCCCCAACCTCGCCTCCGATCCCCGGCTGATGGAGGAGCTGATGAGCTCCCCCTCGGTGCAGCGCCTGCTCCAGGATCCGGCGATGATGGAGAGCGTCGTCCGGATCATGACGGGGGCGAGCCAGAGGAGTTGATGCAGGCCGAGGTCACCACCTGGCATCTCGAGATGCTGTCCCCGGCCGACCTCCGGCCCTCCGGGGCCGAGGTCCCCGGCCTGGAGATCCGGCAGGCGCGGATCCCGTCGCCGGAGCTCAACCGCTTCCTCTATACAGCCGTCGGCGGCGACTGGTTCTGGATCGACCGGCTCTGCTGGACCTATGAGGACTGGCTCCGCTACCTCGATCGGCCGGAGGTGGAGACCTGGGTGGCCTACCTCGAGGGGACGCCGGCCGGGTACTGCGAGCTGGAGCGCCAGCCAGGAGCGGCCGGAGACGACGTGGAGATCCTCTACTTCGGGCTGCTCCCCAGGTTCATCGGCCGGGGCCTCGGCGGCCGGCTGCTGACCCGGGCGGTGGAGCGGGCCTGGGAGATGGGGGCGTCGCGGGTCTGGGTCCACACCTGCTCGCTGGATGGCCCCGCGGCCCTGCCCGCCTATCGGGCCCGGGGTTTCCGGGTCTTCAAGGAGGTGAGGTCCGAGCAGGCCGTGCCGGCGGAGCCGCCCGGCCCCTGGCCGGGCGCGCGGGATGCTAGGATGCCTCGCGGATGAGCCCCGGAGAGCCCGGGTCCTCCGAGGAGAGCACGAAGACATGACGATCCGTACGGAACAGGAGATGCAGTCAATGCAGGCGGTGGGGCGCGTGGTCCGCGCGGCCCTGGAGGCGATGCGGCGCGCCGTGCGCCCGGGGATCTCGACCGCCGAGCTGGACGAGGTGGCCCATGGTGTCCTGGAGAGCCACGGGGCCCGCTCCGCGCCCAAGCTGGTCTACAACTTCCCCGGCCACACCTGCATCAGCGTCAACGACGAGATCGTCCACGGCATCCCCGGGGCGCGGGTGCTCCAGGAGGGGGACCTGATCAAGCTCGACGTGACGGCGGAGATGAACGGCTTCATGGCCGACGCCGCCTGCACGGTGGGGGTGGGGAAGTGCTCCCCGGAGGCCCTGCGCCTCGTGCGCTGCGCCCAGACGGCGTTCCGCGACGCCATGAAGGTGGCGAAGGCGGGCGCCCGCGCCTGCGACGTCGGCCGGGTGATCGAGCGCTCGGCGCGGCTCCAGGGGTTCAGCACCATCCGCGAGCTGTGCGGCCACGGCATCGGCAAGACCATCCACGAGCCCCCGACCATGCCCAACTATTTCGACCCGGGGTGCCGCGACGTCCTGCGGGAGGGGATGGTGGTCGCCATCGAGCCCATGGTCTCCGCCGGTTCCCGGCGCTCGGTCATGGACCGGGACGGCTGGACGGTGCGCACCAGCGACGGCAGCCTGGCCGCCCACTACGAGCACACGGTAGTCATCACCAAGGGCAAGCCCATCTTCCTGACCGCGGCCTGAGACCGGGGACCTGGAGGGATGAGCATGATCCAGGGATTGCGGACCGCGGGGGCAGTCCACAGAATCTCTATGATATCTGGCATCTATGCAGCTTTCTTCTGATGGCCGGAACGTTGTTGGCCAGCGACAGGTCTCTCCGATCGGCCGACGAGCAGATCGCGGGCTCGCACTGCTCTCCTCGGGCCAGCGCCGGCTCTGGTTCCTCGACCGGTGGCAACCCGGTTCCCCTGCCTACAGCATCGCCTCGGCTTTCGAGCTGACGGGCCGTCTCCATTTTGCCGCGCTCGCGGTGGCCCTGCGGGAGATCGTGCGCCGGCACGAGATCCTGCGCACCACGTTCCAGGAGAAGGGGGGCGAGCCGGTTCAGGTGGTGACTCCGGTTCCCGCGGGGGAGCACGCCGCCGTGGCGGTGGTCGACCTTGCGGCCCTGCCTGTCCTGGTGCGCCGCGCCGAAGCGGACCGTTTGGCGACGGCGCAGGCGCGCCGCGCCTTCGATCTGGCGCGCGGTCCGCTCTGGCGCGCGGTTCTGCTGCGCATCGGCCCTCAGACGCATACCCTGCTGCTCACCCTGCACCACATCGTGTGGGATGGCTGGTCGACCGGGATCCTGCTGCGGGAGCTGGAGGCCCTCTACCGGAGCCTGTCGCGTGGCGAGGCGGCGATTCTGCCAGAGCTGCCGATCCAGTATGCCGACTTCGCGGTCTGGCAGCGACGCGAGCTCTCTGGCGGCGCCCTGAACGGCCAGCTCGCTTACTGGCGGCGGCAGCTCACCGGGGCGCCGGCGCTACTCGAGCTGCCCACGGACCACCCGCGTCCGCCGGTCCAAGGGTTCCAGGGCGGGACCACAGGGCTCTTCGAGATCGGGCCGGAAGCGAGCACCGGCCTCTCCTCTCTTGCCCGGCCGGAAGGGGTAACGCAGTTCATTCTCCTCTTCGCTGCCTTCGCCGTCCTGCTGCACCGCTATACCGCCTCAAATGACGTGGTGATCGGCTCACCGGTCGCCGGCCGCAGCCGCCAGGAGACGGAGGGGCTGATCGGCTTCTTCGTCAACATGCTGGCTCTGCGGGTACGGCCGTCCGGCGGGCAGAGCTTCCGCGAGCTGCTCGGGGCTGTCCGGGAAGTCTGCCTGGGGGCTTTCGACAACCAGGATCTGCCGTTCGAAGCGTTGCTCGAGGAGCTGCAACTGGAGCGCGCACCGAGGCACGGGCCGCTCTTTCAGGTGGTGCTGTCCCTCCAGAATGTCAGCGAGGCCCGGCTCGGGCTGCCCGGCCTGAGCATCACCACCGCGGACGTCGATACCGGTGCGGCGAAGTTCGACCTGATGCTCGCGCTGACCCCGACGTCACGGGGCTTGGCCGGCAGCATGACGTATCGGCGGGAGCTCTTCGAATCCGCCACGGCCGAACGGCTCACCCGGCACCTGCGGACCCTCCTCGGCGCGCTGACGTCCGCTCCCGATCGTGCCGTGGGCGAGGTCCCGATCATCGGTGAGGACGAACGCCGCCAAATCCTCCGGGAGTGGAATCCTCCCGCGGTGGAGCGGGGGGCCGGGGACTGTCTCCACCGGCTGTTCGAGGAGACGGCGGGCCGGGCGCCGGACGCGGTGGCCGCGGTGGCGGGGGACCTCGCACTGACCCGCGCCGAGCTCCACCGCCGCGCTGGCCGGCTCGCCCGGCGGCTGCGCCGGCTCGGCGTCGGCCCCG
>DASPJI010000611.1:0-3314 GCA_035628695.1 Thermoanaerobaculia bacterium
GCCGGTCGATCTCGTGCCGGCGGAGATGCATCGCCTCATCGAGCAGCTCCGGACGCCCGCCTTCGAGGCGGCTCATCCCGTGTTGCAGGCCTCGTACGCCCACTATGCCCTGGTGGTGATCCACCCCTTCGCGGACGGCAACGGCCGGGTGGCGCGGGCGGTGGCCTCCACCTTCTTCTATAGAGGCCAGTCGATCCCGCTCCTCATCTTCTCGGACCGGCGACCCGCCTATCTGGACGCTCTGCAGGCGGCGGATCGAGGAGACCCAAGGCCGTTCATCTACTTCTTCCGGGATCGAGGCATTGAGGCCGTGCAGCTTTTCACGGAAAGTCTCCTAGAAACCGAAACGCCGGAGCCCGGGAGCGTTGTCGCCCGACTCCATCGTCTCCTTTCAAGGCGGCAGGGGCTTTCGCGGGAGGATATGGCCGCCTTGGCGCGGAATCTGCTCCGGGAGATAGAGCGAGAGATCGAAAAGCAGCACCAGGAGCTCGGCGGTCGTGGGGTGAGACTGGGGCTGACAGTCAGGCGTACTGTTGACGAACAAGCGTTCTATGCCTTTTTAAGCGCCGGGGGGCTCTCCAGCGGAGTAGGCGTGCAGGCCTGGGTGCAGGCCTCCACAGAGGAGTCTAGCCCGTTCAGCTTCCGGATCAAGAGCGATCATCCCGGGGACTTCCTGGAGGTCCGCCTGGAGGAGGTGAATCCCGAGTTGTCGCAAAGCTTCCGGATCAGGCTATCGGGATGGGTGCAGAGACTCCTGGGGCGCACCCTCCTGAGATTGGAGCAGCAGATTCGGGACCGAACAGAAACGCCGTGACCCGCTCCGGACGGCGGAGCAGGCCACGGCGTTTTTTGCTTCTACACTCGCTCGTCGAGGATGGAGCCGCAACGCTTGAGGGCTTCCGCTCCGCCGGCCTCCAAGGCATGCGCCAGGGAGTCCGGGATCCGCAGCAGATGGACCAGGGCGTTGACGTGCTCGACCAGGGTGTCGTCGAAGACCTCCAGCCGCGCCACGAGATCGCCGGTGTCCAGCGTCACGGGATAGCGGCCGTCCCCGCCGGGCTCCTTGGCGAGCCGGAGCAGGGGATCGCGACCCGTGCCGGGGAGCATCGCGGCGAAGACCTGGGCCGCCCAGCGCGACGGACAGACCGCCGCCGGCCGGTGGCCGCGCGCCACGCTCTCGCCGGCCCGGAAGAGGCCGAAGCCCTCCCCGGGAATCGGCTCGATCCGCCATGGACCGGCAACCGCCGCCTCGCCGGCCGTGGGCGGCTCGTCCCTCTCGCCCAGACGGGCCAGGAACGGTGCGCTGAACGCGTTGGTGGGAGAAGACACTACGGACGAGCTGCTACCATCGGTGCAACCATGCATAAGGACCTCGTATCCTTGTGTCGTGGCCAGGCCCGGTCGTGAGTTTCCACCTCACTTCTGGGCCGACTCGGCATCAGCGCCGGGCCACGTCCTGCTGAACTGCCTGCAACAGCGACTTCAACTGCGACGCCGGGAACTGCCGGCGTGCCCTGCTACTACGTGATGACGAGAGTCTAGGGAGGTTCGGCGCGGAAATCAAGCGTCTTCGAGAGGAGCTGTCCTGCAACGTCGCAAAGTTCCTCTGAATCGCCTTGCGCAACGGCTCATTCGTCGCGTAGCTCCTGATGAACATCGCAGAGCAGCGTTCGTTCGTCGCAGATGAGCCTTCGTTCGTCGCAGATCAGTGTTCATTCGTCGCAAAGCTGCGTTTATTCGTCGCAGAGCTGCGTTCATTCGTCGCAGAGCGAAGTTGATATGCGACGAATGAACGCTGATCTGCGACGTTCTCCTCGGGTCGCAACCCTCGGGAACTCTGCTCTGCGACGAACAATCCTTCCGGACAGGAACCCCCTCAGATCACCCGGTCGTTCCCCCCGTCCACCGGGATCTGCGCGCCGGTGGTCTTGGCGAACAGGTCGGTGCAGAGGGCGGCGGCGAGAGTTCCGACGTCGGTGGAGGAGATCTCGGTCCCCAGGAGGTTGCGGCGCTTGTACTGCTCGACGGTGAGGTTGTAGCGGGCGGCGCGCTGGGCGAGGACCTCGGGGGTCCAGACGCCGGTGTCGAAGACGCCGTCGGGGTGGAGGAGGTTGACGCGGATGCCGTGCGGGGCGAGCTCCAGCGCCGCCACCCTTCCGATCTGGGTGAGCGCCGCCTTCGACGCCGAGTAGGCGGCGGCTCCCGGGCCCGGGGCGGCCACGTTCTTCGAGCCGATGATCACGACCGAGCTGATCGCCGGGGTGGCCGGCGCCAGCTTGAGCAGCGGCACCGCCTCGCGCAGCAGCGACAGGTGCGACACGGTGTTGAGCTCCAGCACCCGCCGGAAGGCGTCGTCCTCCAGTTCCTCGATCGCCGGCCCGGAGTGGAAGACGCCGGCGTTCAGGACCAGGATGTCGAGGCCGCCGAAGCGGTGCACGGTCTCCTCCAGCGCGCGGCGCAGGGCGGCCGGGTCGGTGACGTCGCAGGGGACGCCCAGGAGGTCCGCGCCGGTGTCGGCGAGGGGCTTGAGGTCCAGGCCGGCCACCGCCGCCCCCTGGGCGCGCAGGGCGGCGGCGCAGGCGCGGCCGATCCCCGAGGCGGCGCCGGTGACCACCGCCACCCGGCCGGCCAGGGGGGCGGGCTTCGGCCGGCGGCGGAGCTTGGCCTGCTCCAGGTCCCAGTACTCCACCTCGAAGAGGTCGGCGGCGGGCAGCGGCCGGAACCCTCCCAGCTCCTCGGCCGTGAGCACCGCCTCCATGCTGTGCTGGTAGATGTCCAGCACCACCTGGGCGTCGGCGGGCGTCGCTCCCGCGGTGAAGACGCCGAGCCCCCGCGCCACCACCACCCGCGGCGCCGGGTCGAGCATCTCCAGCGGCCGGCCGGCGACGTTCTCCTCGAAGTAGGCCCGGTACTCGGCGCCGTAGCGCTCCAGCTCCTCGTCGATCCGGCCGGGATCGTCCACCACGGCGGCGATGCGCTTGGTGCGGATGACATGGTCCGGCGTCAGGGTGCCGCGCCGCGCCAGCTCCGGCAGGCCGGGGTGCGAGGCGAAGCGGCGGGCGACCGGTCCGGAGTCCAGCCGCAGCACCATGGGCCGGCCGGCGAGCCTGGAGACGGCGGCGCGCAGCCGGCCGATGTCCAGCGGCGTCCAGGCGGACGAAGCGCCCCCTTCCTTATAGATAGGGGACGGCGCCACCCGGCTCCGCCGCTCGGCGACCGCCCGCTCCGCCCGCGCCACGCAGTCGATCATCCGCTCGTAGGAGACGCGGGCGTCGTCGTCAAAGGTGAAGGCGCCGTGATTCAACAGGATGAGC
>DASPJI010000612.1:0-3289 GCA_035628695.1 Thermoanaerobaculia bacterium
CCGCGACGGTCAGGACGATGAGGACGAGCGACAGCAGGCTGACGACGATGGCGATCCCCCACGCCAGGAGGTTGTAGGCGCCCCGGTTGACGTGCGGGCCCATGATCTCGGGGTTCTGGATCAGCCGCAGCATGGCGAAGAGCTCCACCGGCAGCAGCAGGCCATTGAGCACGTAGACCCCCACCAGCACCCGGATCAGCGGCAGCCCGGGGATCATGGCGAGCCCCGCGCCGAGCAGGATCAGCCCGGTGAAGAGGCCCATGAAGATGGGCGCCTCCTCCCAGGTCCGCGACACCCCGCGCTCGAACCCCAGCGCCTCGCTCATCATGTAGGTGGTGGCGAGCGGCAGCACCCCCGCCGCCAGCAGCGAGGCGCCGAGGAGACCCAGGCCGAAGAGCACCCGGGCGAAGGAGCCGGCGACCGGCTCCAGGGCCATGGCGGCGTCGGCGGCGGTCTCGACCTCGATCCCCTGGGGGTGGAGCGTCGCCGCCGTGGCGATGATGATGAACGCCGCGATCAGCCCGGCGAAGACCGTCCCCATGAGGACGTCGAAGCGGGTGTAGCGATATTCCTCGGGGGTCACCCCCTTCTCCACCACCGACGACTGGACGTAGAGCTGCATGTACGGCGAGATGGTGGTGCCGATGAGCGCGATGAGCAGTTGCAGGTACCCGGGCTCGAAGCGCGGCGCCGGCCGCACCGTCCCGGCGAGCACCGCGCCCCAGTCCGGCCGCGCCAGGAAGGCGGCGCCGGCGTAGGCCAGGAAGGCGAGCGTCAGCACCAGGAAGATCTTCTCCACCCAGCCGTACGAGCCGCGGGTGATCAGCAGCCAGACCAGCACGGCGGCGATGGGCACGGCGACGTAGCGGCTGACGCCGAACAGCTCGGCCGCCGCGGCGATGCCGATGAACTCCGAGACGATGATGCCGAAGTTGGCGACGAACAGCGTCAGCAGGATCACCGCCGTGCTGCGCAGCGAGAAGTTCTCCCGCACCAGGTCGGAGAACCCCTTGCCGGTGACCGCCCCCATGCGCGCGCTCATCTCCTGGACGACGCCGACGCAGACGGTGACGATGACCATGGCCCAGAGCAGGCCGTAGCCGTAGGACGCCCCCGCCGACGCATAGGTGGCGATGCCGCCGGCGTCGTTGCCGGCGCTGGCGGCGAGGAGCCCGGGGCCGAGGGCCGCGAAGTAGGGCCAGAGACGGCGGCGCTGCATCCCCCCTCCCGGTCTCCCTCGCTACGCCGCGAAGGCGCGCACCCCGCGGCGCTGCCAGACCTCGGGCAGCAGCACCGCCAGGGCGTCGTCCACCGTCACGATCCCCACCAGCCGGCCGTCCTCGAGGACCGGCACCGCCAGCAGGTTGTACTCGGCGAGCACCCGCGCCGCGTCCTCGGCGCGGTCATCCGGAACGACGGCCGGCACGTCGTCGTCCATCACCTGGGCCAGCGGCACGTTCCATTCCGTCAGGATGAGGTTGCGCAGCCGCACGATGCCGCGCAGCTCCGCCGGGTCGTCCGCCGCCACCACGTAGATGGCGAGCAGCGGGTCCGGCACCTCCTCGAGGCCGCGGACGGCGGCGATGGCATCCCCCACCGTGCTCCCCTCGGGGACGCGGACGAAGTCGGTGGTCATGATCCGGCCGACGCTGTCCTCGTCATAGGCGAGGCGCGCCTGCACGTCGGCGGCCTCCTCGGGCTCCATGCGGGCCAGGAGCTGCTCGGCGACCTCGTCCTCCAGGTCCTCCAGCGCGTCGGCGGCGGCGCCGGGGGTCATCTCCTCGAGGATGTCGGCGGCACGCTCCTGGTCCATCCCCTCGAGCAGGGTGGCGAGCCGCTCGTCGCTCACCTCCTCCAGCGTCTCGGCGGCGGTCTCGTTGTCGAGCGCGGCGACGATCTCGGCCCCCTCGCGGTAGGAGAGGGCGTCGACGATGCGCGCCAGGTCCACCGGGTTGAGCTCGGCCAGCCGGTCGTAGGAGACCTTGAGCTGGACCGGCGCGGCGCTCGCCAGGTACTGGGCCTCCGTCCAGTCGATGATCTGGCGGCCGACGATGCGTCCCGCGAGGACACGGGGGGCGAGGCGCCGAAGCAGCGCCTGCGGGCTGATGTCGATCCCGACGACCCGGAAGACCCCTTCGAGCTGGGCGAGCTGCACGTCGTTGACCCGCACGATACGGCGCCCGGTGACGTCGATGAGCTGGTGGTCGAGCACGTCGCGGCGCAGCAGCACCTCGCCGTCGCGGCGGGAGAACGGCTGCAGGTCGACGGTGGAGGAGGACAGCCGGGCAACGCCGTTGAGCGCCTGCAGGTGGGCGGCGGGCACGAAGAACCGGCGCCGGCCGTCCTTGACCAGCAGGCCGAAGAGCGACGGATAGCGCTCGTCGCCCATGCGGACGATGACGTCGTCGAGCTGCCCGATGGGCTCGCCGGTCTTCCCCTGCACGGGGCGGTCGACGATGGAGGTGAGGAACAGCACCGCCTGCCTCCTTTCCGATGCCGCCGCAGGCACCGGGCCCCTCTCGCGAGCTATCCGGAAGCGTCAGGGGGCGGGGAGGCGGGGCGGTCAGGCCGCGCCTTCAGGAGGAAAGCGCGTCAGAGACCGGCGCCGGAGCCCTCCGCGCGCGGCCGGACCGCGCCAGGAGTCGCCGATGCATGAAAGGGCACCAATGCGTTGGTGCAACTAGGGCCGTCGTCCATTACCGTTTCTTGAAGGCGAGCGCCCGGACCAAGCCGGCTCAGACTCGCGCGCCGAGGATCGTAGCACGCCGCCCGCAGAGGGCACAGCCCCACCAACCCGCAAACTTTGGCCCTCAGGGAAAGGTGGTGCCTCCCCCCCTGGGTGGCGGGAGGGAGGGAGCGGGGGAGGTGAAGGAGGGGGGTTGCCTTTTCTTCTAATCTCCTTTCATGCCGCTTGACTTACACAAAGCGCCCTCATAGAATCCCACCATGCCCCACGACGCGATCCTCATCGCGTCCCCTGGAAAGGAGGATCTCCGGACCTGGAAGGACTTGAACCCGCGGTACCCGCTGGAGACGTCGTAGCCGTGCAGTCGCCGTACGCAGTTCGAAGCGGGGCCGGGTCGTCCGGCCCCTGACCTGCTGAGCGGCCCGGGAGTGAGAGATCAGCTCACCCCCGGGCCTACTTCACAAGGGAGTTTCGTCCCACGCAAAGCGATGACGATCGTAACACCCCCCGTCTGCCCAACATCTTCCTCCGGGAGTTCCTGGACCTCCTCGGCCGCCGCGACGAACCGCCCGCGGCGGCCGAAGCCGCCGTCGCCGGTCCCTG
>DASPJI010000613.1:0-2867 GCA_035628695.1 Thermoanaerobaculia bacterium
TCCTGGAGATCGTCGGCCGCCACGCCCCCAACGGGCCGGGCGCCGTCCTCGGCGGCATGCACGTCGCCCAGCACCTGCTGGCCGGCGGGACCCTGCGCGAGGACGAGGCGCGCACCGCCGCCGCTGAAGGGGCGATGGAGTCCGTCCGCCACTGACGTATCCCCTGCCCGCGGCCCGGAGCCCCTCCGGGCCGCGCCGGGCGGCCGTGGTGGGTCTGCTAGGCTAGAGGATCATGGAAATCCACGATCCCGCAGCCTTTCTGGACTACTACGACAAGGTGCGCCAGCGGACCGACCGGGTGGTGGCGTGCATCCCGCCGGAACGGATCGAGTGGACCTACCGCGAAGGGAAGTTCACCTTCGGCGACCTCCTCCGGCATCTCGCCGCCCTGGAACGCTGGATGTTCGCCGAGAACGCCCAGGGGAGGCCCAGCCGGTATCCGGGCCACGGCCGCGAGCTCGCCGACGGCTACGACGCGGTGATGAGCTACTTCCACCGCCTGCGCCAGGAGTCCCGCGACCTCTTCGCCCAGCTCGGCCCGGAGGATCTGCGGAAGAAATGCACCACCCCCGCGGGCGCCGAGATCACCGTCTGGAAGTGGCTGCGCGCCATGGTGGAGCACGAGATCCACCACCGCGGCCAGCTCTACCTCTATCTCTCGATCCTGGGGATTTCCGGCCCGCCTCTCTATGGGCTCACCTCGGAAGAGGTCCGCGAGAGAAGCGCCGATGAATGAGATGGAGCCACCGCTGACCGGAGCCGGGCCCCCCGGCCCTGAACGTCCCGAACGTCCCGACAGCCCCGGCCGCCGGACCTCGGAGGACGTCCTCGGCCGCACCTGGGAGATGGAGCTGCTGATCTCGGGCGGCGTGCTGTTCGCGCTGTTCCAGCTCTCCGGCGCGCTGAACCAGGTCTTCGAACGGGCCGAGCCCCACCTGGGCCTCGACTCTTTCGTGGGGCTCTTCCTCGTCTACTCCCTGGGCAAGATCATCCTCTACACCCTGATCGCATCCTTCATCCTGCACCTCGCGGTGCGGGGCTACTGGATCGGGCTCATCGGCCTGCAGTCGGTGTTCCCGGCCGGCCCCAACTGGGAGCAGGTGAAGTACGGGCCCCTCGCGCGCCAGCTCTATCGGGAGATGGTCCCCTCGCTGCCCCGGATGATCCAGCGGGCGAACGGCTTCTGCAGCGTGATCTTCTCCTTCGCCGCCATCCTGGTCCTCGTCTGCATCGTGACGATCGGCTGGGCCGGGGTCTTCGCCGTCGTGGCCTACGGGATCTCGAAGCTGTTCCTGGACGGCCAGTACCTGTTCCCGGTGCTCATGGCGCTGTTCATGTCGGCGTCCCTGGTCACCCTGATCGCCCAGGGCGTGGACAAGGCTCTGGGCGAGCGGCTGGTCCCCGCCGGCCGGCCCGCGCGGGTGATCCGGGCGATGCTCCGCGGCTATTACAGGTTGTTCCTCGAATCCCTGTACCGGCCGATCTTCCTTACCCTGTTCAGCAACTTCCGGAAGAAGGCGATCTACGCCGTCTATTACTTCGTCTTCTTCGGCCTCTTCGGGCTGTTCATCGTCAAGGACCTGCTGATCCGGCGCGATGTCCTGACCTGGAGCTCCTATGTCTATCTCCCGGACTCGCGCGACGAGAGCGCGATGGATTTCGTCTACTACGAGAGCCAGCGGCCCGAGGGGGAGATCTACCGCGCCAGCCCGTCGATCCAGGACGACGTGATCCGCGATCCCTACCTCGAGCTCTTCATCCCCTACGCGCCGATCCGGCACGACCTCGCGATCAGGAAGAGGTGTCCCGGCGTCGAGCCCCTGGCCGAGCCGGGACCGCTATTCGGCCTGAAGGAGTCCGAGCCGCGCCCCGGCTCCGATCCGCAGGCCGTGCTGCGCTGCCTGGCCGGGATCCACAAGGTGTCGCTCGACGGCAAGCCGCTGCGGCCGGACTTCCTCTTCTACACCCACCCGCGGACGGAGATCCGGGGCATCCTCGCCTACATCCCCACGGAGGGGCTGGCGAAGGGGAGCCATCTGTTGAGAGTGGAGGCGGTGCCGAAACTGCGGAAGGAGGACGCCCCCCGGCCCGAGCCCTATTTGATCCGCTTCTGGATCTGAGGCGCCGGAGAGGGATCGCGCCGCAGCCAGCGCAGCACGACCGGCAACGCCGCGAGACCCAGGAGCACCGCGAACCAGAGGGTGGCGGCGCGGATGATCAGGGTGGCCGAGGCCGCGGCGGCGGTGTCGAGCCCCTGGGCACCCAGGAGGGCGGTGAGCGATCCCTCGGCGGCGAGGAGCCCGCCGGGGAGCATCGAGAGGGAGCCGAGGACCGTCGAGGCCGTGTAGTTGAAGACGGCGGCCAGCAGCTCCGCCCGCGGCGCGTACTCCCGCACCACCAGGAAGAACCCGACCCCCTCCGCCCCCCAGGCGACGATGGACAGGAAGAGGGCGATCCCCAGGAGGTCCGGGGAGAGCAGCCGCCGCAAGGTGGCGTAGAGATCGACCAGCACCGGCACCTTCTTCCCGACCACCGGCAGCCGCCCGAGGAGCCGGAAGAGGAGGTCGGCCATCCCCTTCCAGGTGAGGAGGAGGACCGCCGCGGCCACGCCGGCGACGCCCAGACCCGCGATCCAGCGCCCGCCCGGGAAGGGGAGCGCCCCGAGCGACAGGAGGAGGAAGACCCCGAGCAGGTCCGTCACCCGCTCGGCCAGCACCGCCGGCACCACCCGCAGCGCCGGTCCGCCCCCCAGCTCGCGCACCATCCAGGCCTTGCCGAGCTCCCCGGCCTTGCCCGGCGTCACCGAGAGGAGGAAGCCGACCAGGAAGATCCCCAGGCTCTTCGCCCGGGCGAGCCGGATGCCGAGC
>DASPJI010000614.1:0-4642 GCA_035628695.1 Thermoanaerobaculia bacterium
GCGGTGCCGAGCAGGCGGTCCACGTCCCCCGCCGAGAGCGCCTCGCCTCCCGAGAGGAGGAGGCGCAGCTTGGGGACCCTGTCGTGGATGGCGTTGAGGCCCGCCACCAGCGACGGCACGGTGCTGAGGATCGAGATCCCGCGCCGCGCGATCAGGCCGGCGGTGCGCTCGAAGTCGAGGAGCTCCCCCTTGTCCGGGAGCACCACGGCGGCGCCCGAGCAGAGGGCGGGCAGCACCTCGCCCACGAAGCTCGCCGAAGCGACCGACGTCAGCGGCAGGATCGCGTCGCCGGGTCCCGGGGTGTAGCTGGCCCGGAACGAGGCAATCAGGTTCGACAGGTTCCGGTGCGTCAGCAGGACGCCCTTGGGCTCGCCCGTCGAGCCGGAGGTGTAGAGCAGGCAGGCTGGGCTCTCCGGGGAGATCGCCCACCTGAGCTGTTCCAGGCGCTCCAGTCCGGCCCTGCTCGGCTCCTTCGTGTGCGCCCCCCCTCCCTCGCCCTCTTCGCTGCCAGTCGCCTGCGCCAGGCCGGCTGGAGCGCCTGGAACAGCTCCCCCCTCCCTGTCGAGGGGGAGGAGAGCGAGGTGAGGAGGCCAGGGGAAGGAGAGATGGTCCTGGGTGACCACCATGGAGATGCCGGCGCGGTCGACGAGGGAGACGAGGCGCTCGGCCGGAGCCTCGGGGTCGAGGGGCGCGTAGCCCGCTCCCGTTTCCAGGATGCCCAGGAGGCCCACCACCAACTCGGGAGAGCGCTCGGTGCAGAGGCCGATGAGGGTGTTCGGAGCCGCTCCCAGGGCGCGCAGACGGGCGGCCAGCTCGGCGGCGCGGCGGGCCAGCTCGGCGTAGGTCACCTCCAGGTCGCCGTAGACCACCGCCGGCTCCTCTGGCGTCGCCGCGGCCTGCTCCCGGAAGAGGACGTGCACCGGGAGATCCTGGCGGAAGGGCGCGGCCGTGGCGTTCCAGTCGAGCAAGACCTGACGGCGGTCCGGCTCGGGCAGCAGCGGCAGGTCGGCGATACGGCGGCCCGGATCGTCGGCCGCGGCGTACAGCAGGGTCTCGAAGCCGGCGGCGAGGCGCCGCGCCGTGGCGGCGTCGAAGAGGTCGGCGTTGTAGTCCAGGGTGGCGGCGAAGACGCCCGCCACCTCGCCGATGGAGAGGGTGAGGTCGAACTGGGCGATGCGCTGCGGCAGCGGCAGATGCTCCAGCCGCAGGCCGCCTACGTCGAGGACCGCTCCTTCCTCCCCCACCGCGAAGGCGGTCAGGTCCTGTCCGTCCACGGCGGGCGCGTTCTGCAGCGCGAACATGGCCTGGAAGACCGGCGACCGGCTCGGATCGCGGACCGGCGCCAGGCGCTCCACGAGCGTCGGGAAGGGATAGTCGGCGTGCTCGAAGGCGCCGAGCACGGTCCGCTGCGTCTCCTCCAGGAAGCCGGCGAAGGTGGGCTCCCCCGTCAGGTCGGCGCGCAGCACCAC
This sequence comes from Thermoanaerobaculia bacterium, assembly GCA_035628695.1. GTDB lineage: Bacteria > Acidobacteriota > Thermoanaerobaculia > Multivoradales > UBA5704 > DASPJI01. The sequence continues at coordinate 1,470 of DASPJI010000614.1, forward strand.
CGGGTTGACGAAGTAGCCGACCAGGTTGGCGAGCTGGGAGCGGCCGCGGCCGGATGTCGGCGCGCCGACAAGGACGTCGGTCTGCCCGGTCCAGCGGTGGAGCAGCGCCTGGTAGACCGCCAGCAGCGTCATGAAGGAGGTGGTCCGGCCGGTCTTCCCCAGCCCACGGAGGGCTTCGGAAAGCGCCGGGCTCAGCCGGAACGCCTCGGCCGCGCCGCGGTCGGTCTGTACCGGCGGGCGCGGCCGGTCCGTGGGCATGTCGAGCGCCGGCAGCTCGCCGGCGAGCTTCTTCTCCCAGTACCGGCGCAGCCGCTCTCCGTCGAGGCCGTTGAGCATCTGCCGCTGCCATCGTGCCCAGTCGGCGTAGGTCACCTCCAGGGGAGGCAGGGCCGGGACGGTACCGCCCGCCGGCGCCGTGGCGGCGGCATAGAGGACCCCCAGCTCGCGCACCAGCACGGCCAGGGACCACATGTCGCTCACGATGTGATGGACCGCCAGCAGGAGCACGCTCTCCCCCGCCGGCCAGCCGAGGAGCGTCACCCGCAGCAGCGGCCCGGTCTCGAGGTCGAAGGGGCGCCAGGCCTCACGTGCCAGATGCTCGCGCAGCTCCGCCTCGCTCCACTCCGCCGCGTCCTCCCAGACGAAGGAGAGCCGGGCGTCGGGCTGCACGCGCTGCACCGGCTCGCCCCCCTCGGCCGTGAAGGTGGCGCGCAACGCCGGGTGGCGCTCCACCAGCCGCTGGAAGGCGCGGTGCAGGGCCGCGGCGTCGATCGCCCCACGCACCCGCACCGCCGCCGCGATGTTGTACGCCGGGCTCGCCGGCTCCAGCCGCCAGAGGAACCAGAGCGCCCGCTGCCCCTCGGACAGATCGGTGGAACCGCTTCCCGGGAGCAGTCCTGTCGGGGAGGAGGCAATCCCCGCCCCGGCCTTCAAGACCTCATCGACCAGTTGCCCCACCGTCAACCCGCCGAAGAAGCTCTCCAGCGGGAACGGCGTGCCCGTCCGCTCCTCGATCTCGTGCGACAGCTCGATGGCGCGCAGCGAATCCAGCCCCAGGGCGGCCACCGGAGCGGAGAGGCCGGCGCCGCCGGCCACGCCGAGGCGCGCCAGCAGCCAGCTCCGCAGATCGGCCGGCTCGGCCTCCGCCGTCTCCCCGGACCGGCCGCTCTCCCGCCACTCCCCGATCACAGACAAGGTCCCTTCGAGGAATTCCTGCCGGGTGCGGCGGCGCTGCACCTTGCCGCTGGAGGTCTTGGGCAGCGTCCCGGGGCGGATCAGCACCAGGGCGTGGAGCTGCAGCTCGTGCTCCGCGGCCAGGGCGGCGCGGGCGGCGGCGGCGATCTCGTCCACGTCGGCCCGCCGCTGGTCGCGCCGGATCTCCTGCACCACCACCAGCCGCTCCTCGCCTCCTCCCTCCGCTGCGACATCCACCGAGAAGGCGGCCGAGGCGCCGGGCACCAGCGCGGGGTGGCTCAGTTCCACCGTGCGCTCGATGTCCTGCGGGTAGTGGTTGGCGCCGCGGATGATGATCAGGTCCTTGATGCGACCGGTGATGTACAGCTCGCCGCCGCGCAGGAAGCCGAGGTCGCCGGTGCGCAGGAACGGCCCGGCACCGTCGGCCGTCCGGGCTTCGAAGGTCTCCGCCGTGACCTCGGGGCGGTCCCAGTAGCCGCGCGCCACGCTGCCGCCCGCCACCCAGACCTCCCCCACCTCGCCCTCGGCGCGGCGCGCCAGCGACTCCGGCTCGACGATCGCCACCTCCAGGTCGCCCAGCACCTGGCCGCACCCCACCAGCTCCCGCGTCTCCACCTCTTCCGGAGCCTCCACCGCCCGGTGCCGCGCCAGCTCGCCGGCACGGAAGCGGCCCACCACCGGCGGCGCCGTGGCCGCGCCGGCCGAGACGATCAGCGTCGTCTCCGCCAAGCCGTAGCAGGGGAACAGGGCCTCGGACCGGAATCCGTAGGGCTCGAAGGCCCGGGCGAAGCGCTCCAGGGTCTCGGCCCGCACCGGCTCCGCGCCGTTGAAGGCCACCCGCCAGCTCGACAGGTCCAACCCCTCGGCCTGCTCCGGCGTGATCTTGCGCGCGCAGAGGTCATAGGCGAAGTTCGGGCCGCCGCTGGTGTGGGCGCGGTAGCGCGAGACCGCCCGCAGCCAGCGGATCGGGCTCTGCAGGAACGCCACCGGCGCCATCAGCGTGCACGGCGTCCCCACATACAGCGACTGGATCATGTTCCCGATCAGCCCCAGGTCGTGGTAGAGCGGCAGCCAGCTCACGCAGGGGGTGTCCTCACGGTGGCCGCAGGCGTCCCGGATCAGCGCCTCGTTGTGCAGCAGGTTGGCGTGGCTGACCATCACCCCTTTGGGGCTGGCAGTCGATCCCGAGGTGTACTGGAGGAAGGCCAGCGTGTCGGCGCCGATCCGCGGCTCACGCCACGAGGAGGAGGCTCCGGCGTCCAGGACGTCGGTGGCCCGCCAGGCCAGCGCCTGCAGGTCCGGCAGGTCGGCGACGCGCCGCTCGACGCCAGAGAGGATCGCCGACGTGGTCAGCGCCACACCCGCCCGGGCATCGGCGGCGATGGCCTGGATGCGCGGCATCGGCCGGTTCGGCCGCGGCGGATAGGCCGGCACGGCCGTCACCCCGGCATAGAGGCAGCCGTAGAACGCCGCCACGTAGTCCGGACCCGTGGGGAACAGCAGCAGCGCCCGGCCTCCGCCGTCCTGGCGGTCGATGCCCAGCTCCTGCAGCAGGGCGGCCACGGCACGGGCGCGCTCGTCCAACTGGGCATAGGTGAGCCGCGCCTCCTCTTCTTCGCCGTCGGCGAGGAAGACATAGGCCAGACGTTCGGGCTGCTCGAGCGCGCGCCGGCGGAGGATGTCGACCAGAGTGCTCATCTGTGCCCTGTTGCCTGACTAGGTGCCAGCGTCAATACCGACTCCTCCTGCGCCCGCGCCGCTTCCCGCGTGGTGAGCACCGGGTGGTACTCCCCCCGCGCCCACATCGGCGCCTGGTCCTCGCGGTGGCGGTGGAATGGCAGCCCCGATTGCCCGGTGCTGTTGACCGCCACCGACCGCCCGGGGTCCGCGAGGTCGGCGATGAACCGCTGCGAGACGCCGAAGCCGACCTGGAACGGGCGCTGCGGATCGCCGCCGGCGTTCGAGTTCACCGTCTCGGC
>DASPJI010000615.1:0-3503 GCA_035628695.1 Thermoanaerobaculia bacterium
ACCCCGGCTTCTACTACGCGGTGCGGGTGCCGGCCAGCCAGATCACGGCGGCGGCGACGGCGGCGGGCGGAGACCTGGCGTTCCACGCCATGCAGTTCCACACCATCATCAACGACTCGTCGCTCGTCCCGGTGTTCGCCGAGGCGACGCTGGCGACGGGGACGGTGAGCGGCAACACCGCCATCATCGATCTCGCCAACCCGCTGGCCCGCGAGACCAACTTCGTCGGCCAGGACAACGACTTCGCCCCGTACTACTTCAAGTTCCCGTCGGTCCTGGGCAAGAAGGTCCTGGACGGCATCGCCGACGGCTCCATCACCGACCTCTTCATGGTGCTGCGCCTGCCCACGGCGCCGCTGCCGTTCCCGGGCGTCTCCGCGCTGCCGCCGTTCATCGGCCTTGACGGAGGCGTGGCAGCCAACGACGTGCCGATTTACGGCCTCTCCTACAGCTCGGCGGATGGGGTGACGTTCACCCAGTCGACGAGCTTCAATTTCCGCTTCTCGCTGGTCCTCTCCCAGAAACCCGCAGCATAGGGCTCCCCGCCCGGAAGGCATCCCAGGAGGGAGCGGCTCCGGCCGCTCCCTCCTTTCCGTCTTCAGCGTCCGTGCTACATTGGCCTCATGCAGCAAGCAGCCGGCACCACCGATCTGTTCCTGTCCCTCACCCCCGAGAAGGTGCTCGCCGCCGTCGAGGCGGGCGGGCTGCGGACGAATCCCGTCTGCTATCCCCTGAACTCGTTCGAGAACCGGGTCTACGAGGTGGAGCTCGAGGACCGCACGCGGGTGGTGGCCAAGTTCTACCGTCCGGGGCGTTGGAACGAGGAGCAGATCCTGGAGGAGCATCAGTTCCTCGCCGACCTAGCCGCCGACGAGCTGCCGGTCTGCACCATGCGCGACTTCCCGGGCGGCGGCACCCTGCGGCAGATCGAGGACATCTGGTACGCCCTCTCGGACCGCCGCGGCGGCCGCGCACCCGACGAGTTGGACGCGGCGACCGCGCGGCGGCTCGGCATGCTGGTGGGGCGCATGCACAACGTCGCTGCCCGCCGCGAGTCCTCCCGGCGGCTGCGCCTCACCGCCGACGCCTATGCCCGGGAGGACCTCTTCTGGCTCGAGGATCAGGACGTGGTCCCCCGTCACCTGCGGCAGCGCTACTTCGCCGCCGCCCACGCCATCGCCGACATCGCCGACGAATTGATGGCCGGGGTGCCGACGCACCGCATCCACGGCGACCTCCACCTGGGGAACCTGCTCTTCCGCGACGGCCTGCTGCGGGTCCTGGACTTCGACGACATGATGGTGGGCCCGGCGGTGCAGGACATCTGGCTGGCCCTCCCCGGCCGCGATGCACGGGCGGTCGCCCTGCGCGATGCGCTCCTCGAAGGCTACGAGCAGTTCCGGCTCTTCGACCGCTCGACGCTACGCCTGGTGGAGCCGCTGCGCGGCCTGCGCATCATCCACTATGCCGTCTGGCTGGCCCGCCGCTGGCACGACCCCGCCTTTCCCGCCGCCTGGCCCCACTTCGGCACCCCCGAGTACTGGGACCGCGAGACCCAGGACCTGGAGGACCAGCTCGCCGTCATCCACGGCGAGGCCGAGGACGAGAATGGAGGGGGCGACGGCGGCGACGGGACCGGCAAGTCCCGGGAGGAGGAGCCCGTCCTCACCAATCGGGACTTCTTCTGGGACTGGGAAGAGAACTAGGGGACGAACAGCTCCAGCCGCGCCGAGTAGAACGCCGACTCCCCCGGCGCCAGGATCGCCATTCCGGTATCGGCACCCTCCCCCCACTGCGCGCCGAACGGATCGGCGCGGTTGAACTGCGGCTCCAGAACGACGATCTGCCGGTGCGGCGGGGCGAAGACCTGGATCGCCCGGATGAACGGCGAGTCCGCCACCACGCGCAGCCCGTAGGCGGCGGCCGGGTCCACCACCTCCGCGATCACCTCCCCCGCCGCCGTCCGTTCGAGGTCCACGAAGCAGTCGTCCAGGTAGAGGTCCCCCAGGGAACGGCCCCCCGGCATGGAGAAGTCATAGGGGGTGTCCGCTACGGGCTCCACCTCGCCGGTGGGCAGCACCTCGTCGTAGTCGTTGACGATGGCGCGCCCGCGGGCCGGGATGCGCATGCGCGCCTGCTGCCGGGGACCGGCGGGCAGGGCGAAGTAGGGGTGCCAGCCGATACCCAGGGGGAGCGGCCCGCCGCCGGTGTTCCTGGCGGTGACGGTGAGGGTGAACGAGTCGCTCCGCAGCACGTTCTCGATCGTCACCTCGGTGGCCGACGGCCACCGGCCGCCGAAGTCGCCGGGCCTGTAGGCCGCCGTGACGCGGTCCTCCCCGTCCGAGGTCCGGTGCCGCAGGTCATCCGGGCGCGCGTCGAGGAGGAGGCCGTGCATCGAGTACCGTTCCGCGCCCGGCCGCCGGCCCCCCGAGTTGGCCGGCAGGTGGACCGTCCGTCCCAGGACCTCGGTCTCGACTGTCCGGCCGTCCGGCGCCAGCCGGCCGCGGATGCGGTTGGCGTAGGGGAGCAGGATCGCGCCGCCGACGAGATACGAGCGGTTGCCCTGGAACTCGTCGGGGTTCTCGTCGAAGAACGCCCGGGCCTCCTCCAGCGGGGGTGCCTCGAGGAGGTCGGTGGCGCCGCGGGAAGGGAGGTGGGCCCGGATCTGCAGGGTCGTCATCCCGCGGCCCGGCAGCGCCTGGGCGCTCAGGAAGGCGGGCCGGTCCGCGTCCGCCGGCGCCGGACTTTCCAGGGTGACGACCGGCGCGCCGCCGATCTCGATAGAACGATCTTCCTGTGCCATGCGTCGCCCTCCTTGCTAGACCATGGCCAGCGTACTACGGGATAGACTCTCCGCCGTGCGTGACCTGACCTTTCCCGACCTGCGGTCCTTTCTCGACCAGCTCCGCCGCGACGCCGACCTGATGGTGGTGGAGGCGCCGGTAGACGCCCGCCTCGAAGCGGCCGAGATCCACCGCCGGGTGATCGCCGCCGGCGGCCCGGCCCTGCTCTTCACCAATGTCCGGGGAGCGGACCTGCCGCTGACGACGAACCTCTTCGGCACCTGGCGCCGGGCCGAGCTGGCCTTCGGCCAGCGACCGTTGCGGCTGATCCGGCGGCTGGTCCACCTCGCCGAGACCCTCCTGCCGCCGACCCCGGCCAAGCTCTGGGGGGCGCGCGACCTGGCGCGGGAGGCGCTGCGCATCGGCTCTTCCCGCAGGCGCTCCGGCCCGGTCTCCGAGCTGGTGACGTCCGACGTCCGCCTCGACCGCCTGCCCGCTTTGACCACTTGGCCCGAGGACGGCGGCCCGTTCATCACCCTCCCCCTCGTCTACACCGAGCATCCGGCGGGCAAGGGCCACAACCTGGGGATGTACCGGCTGCACGTCCACGATGCGCGGAGCACGGGCATGCACTGGCAGATCGGCAAGGGGGGCGGCTTTCACTACGGCCTCGCCGAAGCCAAAGGGGAGGCGCTGCCGGTCACCGTCTTCCTCGGCGGC
>DASPJI010000616.1:0-9669 GCA_035628695.1 Thermoanaerobaculia bacterium
GGATGGCCACCGGGACCCGGTTGCTCGGCACGGAAGCGGATTGTGCGCAGGTGGCCCAGGTCGCTGGGCGAGCCCTCCTGGTGAGGAGTCGGCTCGAAGCAGAGTTCACGAATGAGGTCGAGGCACCTGCGGACGGCGAGGAAGTCCGCCTCAACGGTCGCGATCAGAGGAGCGGTGACGAGATCGGCGAGATCGACGACCTGCTGTGCGGCGTATTGAGGATTATCCATCATAGCGCCTTTCTTCGATCAGCCGTGGACCGAAGTCCCGAAAATCGATTCGCAATCGAAGAGTGCCCAGGCCGGCTTCCGGAAGCTGCGCGAGTTGCTCGGCCGCAACAATCACTTCCAAGTCGAAGACGTTCGGACCAGGCGTCTTTTCGCCGCTCGTGCTTCTCAGCTCCTCTCTTGTTGGAGTGGAGCCCGCAACGGCGTAGCGCAACTCGAGGTCCAACTCCGAGAGGAATGCGTTTGGGACGGTAAGTTGCTGCAGAATACCCGCTTGATAGTCTCGGGCAAGGTCCCGGGAGAACCGGTTGGAAAGGTCCTGGGCCTCTGCGGCCTGCTGCAGCGCTGCGGCAATGAAATCTCTCAGCATCGGCATGTGAACTGCCTCCGTTGGTCAGAAGAAGGCCGTCCCGGCCGGACTGCGGTCGGGACGGAAGGATACACCCCGAGCGAAGCTGTAGGATCTTCTAATCAGCTTCCCGCTGGAATGTTGAACAACTGGATCGTCACGAACTGCTTGAGTGAGTTGTTGTCAACTGGCTTGGCTTCGAAGCGGACCGTGGTGACGTCCGCGAGCGAGGAGGTGTTCGGGGCCAGTTCCACGGAGACCGTCGCCAAGCCGTTCGAATCGGTGGTGACCACGATAGATGCGCCATCCTGCTTCGCATCGCCACTGCCCTTCAACTGGAGTGCGTCCTTAAATCTTTCAGGCATAGAGAACTGCACCTGTTTGTTGGGCACGAGGAGGCCGCTCGGACTGGTGAGGGTGAGTTGGAATTGCTGTGGCGACTTCTGGCTGCCGTCCAGAATGCCGGTGGCTGGGCTCACGACAAGAGTCCCATTCGGGCTGGCCTCGGTGATCGAGGACTGAAGGATGTTGAGGACGGCGGCGAGCCCGGCTGGCATCGCCGACTGCGAGGCATGGACCGCCACGTTCATCGTGTACTCGACCGAGTACTTCGATTCCTGCGTGGCTTTCGAGTCCTTTTTGCTCGAGTAGTTGGCGTTGAAGTCGGCGCTGGCGCTGAAGGGCCCCCAGCCCACGTTCGCCTTGATCCCGAGCGAGCCGCCCATCTGCGTGTCCTCGGACTGTTCCGAGACCGACGACGAGGACGCCGAGATGTTTGCGACGAAGTTGATGTCGATCGTGTCGATCGCGATGTAGGGGATCGGCACGATGGTCAGGAGGGGAACGACTAGATTCACCATCTGACCCCCCTTCTGATACTGGAACTGAACCGAGACGGCGGTCTTGTTCCCGCTGGCATCGGTGCTTAGGCCGACCTGCTGGATGAATTCCCAACTCGTCTTGGCTGCCATCGCCTGCGCCTGGACGGCGGCCTGGAGAGGACCTCCGATCAGTGAGCCGAACGGGATTGCCTGAAGCGCGCTGGTCGCGACCGTCGAAGGCGTGGTGTCGATTGCCATTTTCTTCTCCTTGATTGTCGATCGGTGTCGACGGATACCGGCCGGCGGCGATCTGCCTCACGGTTCGGAAATTCCGGGGCCCCACCGTGGGTTGTCAGCGACAGCCTTCGTCAGAACAGCTTTCACTTGTATCCGTCAGACCTAAGACGGTTCCGGCATTCGTATTGTGAATCTCCATCTGGTGGGGCTGGGCTAGCCTCTCGCGTTCGCGTGTGGGCGTGTCGTTTCTGTCCAGCCATGCCGAGATCTTCGCCTTTAAGATGCAGTCACGACTTCACAATCGGCAGGAGACGACTGTGCCGCGAGTGGCTCGTGGGGCCGAGCTCTTCCGGTGGCAGATCGAAGGAGTCTCACTTGCACGCTATCGGTAGTACCTGTACATCTCCTGCGGAGCCGGGGACCACCTGTCTCTCGAACTACCTTTGCACGATCTGGCTGCAGCATAGGGCTGAAATGCTCTATCTGTGGCGGAGGTGCACACGTCAGGAAGATGATGCGGAGAAGGCCTTCAGCCGCGCGAGCCTCCTCCTCTATCGCAAGCTGCCCGCCCATTGGGAGCGGGTGGAAAAACAACGTAGCTGGATTCTGCGTTTGACGTTCAACGTCTGCATGAGCCTGCACCGGGAGAACCGCCAGCGGGCCGAGAAGAGCCTCGAAGAGGCGGGTCGCTGGCCTGGCTGCTGGAGGCGGCGGGCGGGGTCGCTCTCGAACGCTGCGGCGCCATCCTCGACGAGCGGACGGGACATCCTTATAGATGGGCGTCACCGGCAGGCTCGGCGTGCCGGTGACGCTCTCTTTTTCCTCCTCTCGCCCCGCGGGTCGAGAGGTCTGCCCCAGGGGGCAAGCGGTTCGCCCCTTGGGGTAAGCCTTCTTCATCCCGGGTCAAGCGGTTTGACCCACGGGGCGAGCCATCCGACCCGTGGGTCAGGTGGTTCGCCCCTCGGGGCAAGTCATCGGCCCCACGGGGCAGGAGGTTCGACCCCAGGAGCGAGTGCATTCCATCCCGGGGCAAGCCGCCGTGATCTTGGGGCAAGCCCTCTGCCCCGCGGGTCAAGTGGTCTGCCCCTCACAATTGAAGGGCCCCGCCCCGGGCGCGCTCGATCTCCAGCCTCTGCGGCTCAGGTGCCTTCGGTCTGGAAGAAGGTGATCTCGTAGTCGAGGAGATCGTCGGTGTCCGGGGCGTAGAGGTGCACTTCGAAGCGGCGCTGGGGGAACTGCCACGCCAGCTTCGCTTCGTAAATCTCCCGCAGCACCTGCCCGAGGTAGACGATGCGCTCGCGGCTGATGTCCTCGCAGCCGTAATGCTGGATGTCGGCGATATGAAGGTGATTCATCACTGCCTCGACCGCCTTGCGGTCTCCAGCGCATCGGTGCTGGAAGCCCCGCAGGGAATCCACCGAGAAGCCATCGCGCAGGACATAACCTTCGAACTCGACAAATCGGGGCCAGAAGATCGTGCTGTAGCCGACCGCCAACTGGAAGTTGCCCGAGCAGCCGATCCACGCCCCGACGTCGATGCCGTTGCCGTTGTTCCACTCCCGCATCTCGGGGATAAGCTCATCGAAGTCGGTCATGTGCTCAATCTTCCCACAGTCCCGGGCGTAGAGGAGAGGCACAGGTCTCCAGTAAACTCCCCGGATGTCGAGATCGTTCAAGACTGCCCTCGTGGTCGCTCATCCCGGCCACGAGCTTCGCGTTTATAGCTGGGTCGAACGGGAGCGGCCGGAGGTCTTCGTGTTGACGGACGGCTCGGGGAGCACCGGCCAGTCCCGCATTCCCTCCACCTCGGAGATCCTGTCCCGCACCGGTGCCCGGCCGGGCTCCGTGTTCGGCCCGTTCAGCGACCGCGGCCTGTACGAGGTGATGCTGGAGGGGCGGATCGAGATCCTCACGGCTCTGGCGCACGAGCTCGCCGACGCCTTGGCCGAAGGGGACGTGGAGACGGTCGCTGCCGACGCCATCGAGGGGTTCAACCCCTCCCACGACATCTGCCGCGTGTTGACCGACGCGGCCGTCGCGCTGGCCCGCCGCCGGACCGGGCGGGCGATCGGCAGCTTCGATTTCCTCCTCGAAGGACGCCCGGACGCGTGCTCCGCGGGCAGCGGCTCCGGGGTCCTGCGGCTGGAGCTGGAGGACGCCGCGCTGGAGCGCAAGCTGGCGGCGGCGCGGTCCTATCCCGAGATGGCGCACGAGGTCGAGCGGGCGTTCGAGAGCCACGGCGCCGGCGCCTTCCGTATCGAGTGCCTGCGGCCGGTCGATCCCGAGGCGGACATCGAGGCGCTGATCGAGGAGCCGCCGTTCTACGAGAGGCACGGCGAGCGGCAGGTGGCGGCCGGCCGCTATTCTCGGGTCCTGCGCTTCCGCGAGCACTTCCTGCCGCTGGCGAGGGCCTTGCGCGAGCTCGGGCGCACCGCATGAGCCGGCCCTTGCGCATCCTGTTCACGAACATCACCCTGGCATCCCGCACCGGGACGGAGGTCTACATCAAGGAGGCCGCCCTGGGGCTCCTGCGGCGGGGGCACACCCCGATGGTCTACAGCCCCAACCTCGGCGAGATCGCGGAGGAGATCCGCGCCGCCACGATTCCCGTGGTCGACGACCTCTCCCGGCTCGGAGCCCCTCCGGACATCATCCACGGGCACCACCACCAGCAGGCCATGACCGCCCTGCTGCACTTCCCCGGGGTGCCCGGAATCTTCGCCACGCACGATTGGGCGGCCTGGCACGATGCCCCGCCGCGCTTCCCGCGCATCCGCCGCTACGTCGCGGTCGACTGGACGAACCGCGACCGCATCCTGTTCGAGCACGGCATCCCGGAAGAGCGCGTCCGGGTCATCCTGAACTGGGCCGATCTCGGAAGGTTCCCGCCGCGCGGCCCCCTTCCCGAGCGGCCGCGGCGGGCTCTGGTGTTCAGCAACTACGCCCGGGGGGACACCCACCTCCCGGCGGTCCAGGAGGCCTGCCGGCGCGCCGGTCTCCCCCTGGACGTGGTGGGCGCGGGCGTCGGAAGGTCCCTGGCCGACCCGGGCGAGGTGCTCGCCGGGTACGACCTCGTCTTCGCCAAGGCCAAGAGCGCCCTGGAGGCGTTGGCGGTGGGGACGGCGGTGGTGCTCTGCGACTATCGCGGCCTCGGCGAGATGGTCACCAGCACCGGCTTCGACGCCCTGCGCCGGCTGAACTTCGGCTATCGCACCCTGCGCCAGCCGCTCGTCCCGGACCTCATCGTGCGCGAGATCGAGCGCTACGACGCGGGCGACGCCGCCGAGGTCTCGCGCCGGGTGCGGGAAGAGGCGGGCCTCGAAGCGGCCCTCGACCGCCTCGTCGCCCTCTACGAGGAGGTGATCGGCGAGCACGAGCGCGAGGGGCCGGCCGATCCCGGCGAGGAGTCGCGGGCCGCCGCGGCCTACCTGCGCGACTGGGCGGGCTGGACGCCGCACCTCCGGGAGCTGGCCGCGGACATTGACCAGCAGAGGCAGCGGCTCGATCTCCGAGTGAGGGAGCTGGAGGAGGAGCTCCGGGCCGCCCGGCTGGACCGCGACGGCCGCCTGGCGGTGCTGGAGGGAGAGCTCCAGGCCGCTCGGCGGGAGGACCACGGCCGTCTGGCCGAGTTGGAAGAGGAGCTCCGGGCCACCCGCTTGGACCGCGACCGCCTGGCGGAGGCGCTCGGCGCCGTCTCCGGGACGATCACCTGGCGCCTGCGCGAGAGGCTGATGAGCGCCCCTGGCCTGCGGGCGGCCTATCGAACGATCCGCAAGCTCGGAGGGGAGACGGGTCAGCGCAGGTAACCGAGCGCCCGGAGCTGCTTCTCCAGCTCGGGATCCAGGGGCACCTGGGGGGGCTTTTCCGGCGTTCCGGCCCGCGCCCTCTGCTCGAGGAGCCACGACAGGCCGCGGACCGTGGCCGGGTCGGCCGCCGCGAGGTTGCGCCGCTCTCCGGGATCCGCCGCGAGGTCGTACAGCTCCAGGCCGGCCGGCCTTCGGTCGTGGGCCAGCGTGTGGATCAGCTTCCGGTCTTGCAGGATGGCGCTCTCGATCCGCCGGCCGTCGACATCGAGGGACGAGAACGCCGCCGGCGGCCGGCGCGGCCGGCGCGAGGGGGACTGGAGCAGGGGCAGGAGGCTCCTGCCCTGGATGCCTGGCGGGATCTTGCCGCCCAGGACATCGAGGAGCGTCGGCAGGACGTCGACCTGCCGGACCGTCTCTCCGATCCTCCGCCCGGCGCCGGTCCTCCCCGGCAGCTTCAGCATCAAGGGGACATGGATCAGCTCCTGATAGAGAGAGGCACCATGCTCCCACCCCCCGTGATCCAGGAGCTCCTCGCCGTGATCGGAGACGAAGACCAGCACGAGAGGGTCGTAGAGCCCGCGTGCCCGCAGCTCCGCGATCAGCCGGCCGAACGCGGCGTCGTTGGCCGCGATCTCGGCATCGTAGAGCGCCGAGATCTCCTCCCGCTCGCGCGCCGAGGAGGGCCGCTGGCCGTCGCGTAGCGCGACGACGTTCTCGAGCAGGCCGGCGCGAGGATCGGCGTCCGGAGCCAGCCGCCGGCGGAAGGGCTCCGGCGGCTGGTAGGGCATGTGGGGGTCCAGGGTGTGGAGGAAGAGGAAGAACGGGCGGTCCGGATCCCGCTGCTCCAGCCACCGCAGCGCCTCCTCGTTCACCCATTCCGAGGTCGGGCGCTCCGCCTCGATCGTCTCCTTGACCCGCTGCTGGAAGGTGTCGAACCCCTGATCGAACCCGAATTTCGCGGTGATCACCGCGCTGGAGACGAAGGCCGCCGTCTGGTAACCCTCCCGGCGCAGGATCTCGGGCAGCGTGTCGAGCGACATCGGCAGTGCGTCGAGGCGTTCCTGGACTCCGTGGCTGTGCGGGTCGAGACCGGTCAGGATCGAGGTGACGGCAGGCCGGGTCCACGCCGACTGCGCCACGGCGTTTTCGAACAGGACGCTCTCCGCGGCGAAGGCATCGATCCGGGGCGACGTTTCGCGAGGATACCCATAGCAGCCGAGGTGATCGGCGCGCAGCGTGTCGACCAGATAGACGATGACGTCGGGCCGTCGTTCCGCCGCGGGACGGCAGCCGAGGCACGTCGCGGCCATCACGGCACTGAGCCAGCCAGCGGCTCTGAGGACTCCCTTTGCGGTCATCGAAGCGTCTCCGGCTCAGCGCTTCTCACCATGTCAATCGAGGCAGAGCTCGGTCAGGCGAGCGAGCCGTGGATCTTCCCGGGACACATGCCGGCATTCTAGCGCTCTGCCTCACGAGCCGTTTCGTTGCGCTTCCAGGGCAGGCGCCCTTCGAGCTCGACCTCCAGGGACATGCTGAGGAAGGTCCGGATCAGCACGATCAGGCCGAGGAGGAGGAGGTTCTGCAGGGTCGGAGCCACGGCGACCGTACGGATGATGTCGCCGGCGACCAGGAACTCCAGACCGAGGAGGATGGCCTTTCCCAGATCCTCCCGGTACCGCCGGTAGGCGCTGCCCGCTCTCCGGAAGCCGGGGAGGGCGAACCGCGCCGACGCGAACAGCAGCCCGAGGACGATGATCAGGACGCCCACGCCCTCCACCACCAGGCCGGTCAGCTCGACGATCTCTTTGAAGCCCGGCACGTCAGCTCTCTGCGGGCGGCTGTTTCAACAGGATCGATCCCACGAACCGCGCCAGGGTCCAGAAAAAGGAGACGATGGCCAGGATCATCGCCGCGATCCAGGTCACCAGGAGGATTGCGCTGTCGTCCGGAATGAGATTGGTTCGGAACATCAGGTTTCCCAGCACCAGCCAGTAGGCCGAGGTGACGAGGAACCAGACCGCCCAGATGACGCCACTCCGGCGGAGCTCGCGAGGCGTGACGCCCTCCCAGCGGGTGCTCGGGTTCAACCACTCACCTAAGGACATGGCAACCCCGTTTCTAACGCGAGTTCACGAATTCCCACCCGAAGCGCCCCTTGATGCAGAGGTGGCCGCGGGTGACGTCGTGATCGAGCGGGGAGGTGACTTTCACGATCTTCTCTTCCTGCACGTGGACGGTGAGCGTGCAGCCCACGCCGCAGTAGGCGCAGATCGTATCGGTCGCCGTCTGGCGCGACTCGTCCCAGGTGCCGGCCTCGCGCATGTCGTGCTCGCTCTTGAACATCAACGCGCCGGTGGGGCAGACGCCGATGCAGTTGCCGCAGTAGACGCAGGCGGAGTCGGGCAGCGGGACGTCGTACTCGGTCGAGATGCGGGCGTCGAAGCCGCGCCCGGCCAGGGCGATGGCGAAGGTGTTCTGGGCGTCCGTGCCGCAGGCCTCGACGCACTTGTAGCAGAGGATGCACTTCGAGTAGTCGCGCACGTAGAGATCATTGTCCACTTTGACCGGCTGGGCCACGGTGGCGGCGTTGCCGTCATGGGGCGGGTGATGATGACCGGGACGGGCGGCGTCGCGCTCGCCGGCCTGGGCGGGCGGAGCCGGCGGGCCGAAGCGCTCCGGCTGCGCGCCATAGCGCGCCATGTAGGCCTGGAGCTGCGGCGCCGTCGAGACGTCCACCGACGAGGCGAGGAGCTCCAGCACCATGCGCCGCGAGAGGCGCACGCGCTCGGAGTCGGTCTTCACCACCATGCCCGGCTCCGCCTTGCGCGAGCAGGCCGGCACCAACGTGCGGGCGTTCTCCACCTCGACCACGCAGACGCGGCAGACGTTGACCGGCGTCAGGTTTTCCAGATAACAGAGGGTCGGCGTGTCGATACCGATTTGCCGCGCCGCTTCGAGGAGCGTCGCTCCCTCGGGCACGGCCACGCTCTGGCCGTCGATGGTGATCTCCACCAGGTTGCGGGGGCGCGGCGGCGGCACCACCGGCAGCGGGCCGCGGGGCACCGGCATTTTCAGATCGGGAGCGTTCTGCATGGTCATCTCGATTCCTGACGCTTTTCCAGATAGATGGGGAACCGGGCGAGGGCCGACTCGACCGCGCTCGACGCGGTCTGGCCCAGGCCGCAGATGGATGCGTCGCGCATCGCCTGGCCGAGCTCGCGGAGCAGTCCCAGCTCCTGCTCGAGGGAGCCGTGCGGCCGGTCCGTCGCCAGCCGGTGCAGCAGCTCCTCCTGGCGCACGGTGCCGACCCGGCAGGGGACGCACTGGCCGCACGATTCATCGCGGAAAAACTGAGCGATCCGCCGTAGCGCCTGCCGCAGGTCGACGGTGTCGTCGAACGGCATGACCACCGCCGAGCCGAGGCTGGCGCCGGCGGCCCGCGTCCCTTCAAAAGTGAGCGGTACGTCGAGCTGCTCGGGGGTGACGAAGCCACCGGCCGCGCCGCCGAGGAGGATCGCCTGCAGCCGGCCGCTGCCGCTCACGCCGCCGGCCGCTTCGATCAGCTCGCGCAGGGTGATGCCGAAGGGGAACTCGTAGACGCCGGGGCGCTGCACGTAGCCGGAGACGCAGAACAGCTTGGGGCCGGTCGAGCGCTCCGTGCCGATGGCCGCGTAGGCCCTGCCGCCGTCGATCAATATCGGCAGGACGTTGACCAGCGTCTCGACGTTGTTGATCACCGTCGGCTGGCCAAAGAGACCCACCTGCGTCGGGAACGGCGGCTTGTTGCGCGGCTCGCCGCGGCGCCCTTCGAGCGAATTGATCAGCGCAGTCTCCTCGCCGCAGATGTACGCCCCGGCGCCGCGCCGCAGCTCGAGGTCGAACCGTACGCCGTCCCCCAGGATGTTGGCGCCGAGGAAGCCGCGCTCGTAGCAGCGCCGGATGGCGTTCTGGAGCCTTTCGGTCGCGAGGGGATATTCGCCGCGGATGTACAGATACCCTTTTTCACAGCCCGTGGCGAAGCCGGCGATGGTCATCGCTTCGATCAAGGAGAACGGATCGTGCTCCATGATCACGCGGTCCTTGAACGTCCCCGGCTCCGACTCGTCGGCGTTGCAGACCAGGTAGCGCGGCAGCGGCGCCGAGCGGGCACCGAGCCACTTCTGGCCGGTGGGGAAGGCGGCGCCGCCTCTGCCGACGAGCTTCGCGTCGATCACCTCGCGCACCGTGCG
>DASPJI010000617.1:0-3505 GCA_035628695.1 Thermoanaerobaculia bacterium
CTCCGAAAGGGGGGGCCGCCGGTAGAGCTGGAGGTTCCGCCAGAAGGTCAGGGCGGGGAGGAGGGCGCAGAGCGCGGCGACAATGGCCAGGATGGAGAGGGTGGTCAGAGATCCTCCTCGTCGCGCCCGGGGGGCTCGTCGCCGTGGGCGGCGGAGAACTTCTCGCCGCGCAGCCGCGCCCGGAAGCGGCGCCAGACGTCATAGACGCCGCCGACCCCGGCGCTGCCGCCGAGGAGCGCCTCGAAGCGGCCCGGGTCGCGGGTGATGGACTCCGCCGCCAGCGCCTCCTGGGCGGCGGTCAGGCGCTCCTCCAGGACCACCCCCCAGTCGTTGCCGGAGAGGCCGGCGTCCGCCACCGAGACCTCCTCGCCGAAGCGCACCAGCGCCTCCGGGAAGCGCTCCTCCCAGAACGGGTATTCCAGCGCTACGGGCACGAAGACCCCCTGGCGCAGGCGGCTGGCGAGGTGCCCCATGGCGGGCTGCAGCCGCAGCGGGCGCTCCCGGGGATCGCTGAAGCGGCCGGCGGCAGGGATCCAGAGCGCCGCGTCGGGCTGTCCCAGCACCTGCTGCGAGGCGGTGAGGAACTGCCGTGCGCCGCGGGAGGTGCCGGTCTCCACGGGGAAGAAGCCGAGCTTGGCGAAGAACCGGTACTTGCCGAGCGCCCGCGCGTCGATCGGGCCGTAGTGGCGGCGGTCAGGGAAGAGCTGCCGCGCCATCTGCAGGCAGATCAGGGGGTCCCACCAGGAGGGGTGATTGAAGTAGAGGACCAGCGGCTTGCCCCGCGCCATGGCCGGGTCCGGGCGCTGCGCGCGCGACAGCCGCACGGCGTGGAAATGGCGGCCGAGGTAGCCCTCGCAATAGCGGCCGAACATCGAGAGCAGGAGCGGCGACACCTGGGGGCCGGCGCTCCGGGCGTTTGCCTCCACCACGGTCAGAGTCTAAACCGGGAGAGAGATGGATGCACGGCCCTCACCCCTCGGTCCCCCTCTCCCGCCTCCCCAACCCCTCCCCGGGAGAGGGGGAGGCCGGAACGGGGTTTTCGCCGCCCGTCCACCCGGACGTGGGGTCTGTCCCTCGTTCCCCGAAAGAAAAGGAAGCGAGCCCCGTCGCCGTGGATGCGGAAACGGAGCTCGTCCCTCCCGGGGCAGCCGTTGCCCCCGGAGGAATGGCCTTCATACCCGGAGAGATGGCTTCCGTACCCCGGGTACGGTGTCCGTACCCGCGGGTATGGTTTCCGTACCCCGGGTAGGGAAGCCCTCCCCTCGGAGAGGATCTCCGTACCCCGGGTAGGAAGGCCGTACCCGCGGGTAGGGTCTTCCTACCCGGGGTAGCGTCGTCGTCTCGGGGGAGATGGTGGCCGTTTCACCGGGTATGGAGGTTGTTTCGAGGGCCTACGCCGACCTCCGCCGGCTCACCTCGGCTCCGGCGTCCCGGTCGAGGGCGTCGGCGGCGATCCAGCCGGACATCAGGACCATGGGCATGCCCGGCCCGGGGTGCGCCGCGCCGCCCGCGAGGTAGAGCCCGTCCACGTCGGGGCTGCGGTTGGCCGGCTTGAAGGCGCCGAGCATGCGGCCGTGGCTCGCCAGGCCGTAGATCGCCCCGTCGAGGACGGAGTAGCGATGGTGGATGTCCTCCGGCGTCAGCGCCGCCTCGCAGACGATGTGCTTCTCCAGATCCGCGAGACCGGCCGTGGAGGCCAGCTTGTCCAGGATGGTCCGCCGGTAGGCGGGGAGCATCCGCCGCCAGTCGTGGTGCGGGCGCAGGTAGGGAGTGTGGACGAGGATGTAGAGCGCTTCGCCCCCCGCCGGCGCCACCGCCGGCTCGGTGGCCGCCGGCGCGCAGACGTAGCAGGTGGGGTCCGCCGCCGGCTCGCCACGCCGGTAGATGGCGTCGAACTCCTCCTCGGGGTCGTGGGAGAAGACGAAGTTGTGATGCAGGAGCTGCGGGTAGCGCCGGTCGAGGCCCAGGTAGAGCACCACCCCCGAGCAGGCCGGCTCGTAGGCGCGGCGGCGCTCGAAGCGGTGGATGGCCCGCTCGTCCTCCTCCGACAACAGCTCGCGGTGGGTGCGTACCGAGTCGGCGTTCGAGACGACGCCGGCCAGCGGCACCCGCTCCCCCTGCTCGGTGACCACGCCCGTCACCCTGCGGCGTCCCCGGCGGCGGCCGGTCTCCTCGGTCAGGATGCGCCGCACCCCCGTGCCCCGCCGGACCTCGACGCCAAGGCTGGCCGCCAGCCGCTCCAGCGCCTCGGGGACGGCGCGGGTGCCCCCCATGGGGTACCAGATCCCCTCCGCCGTCTGCATGTGGGCGATGCCGCAGAGCACCGCCGGCGAGGCGTCGGGCGCCGAGCCCACGTACTGGGTGAAGTGGTCGAGCATCTGCGCCACCCGCGGCTCGGGGACGTGGCGGCGCACCGTGCCGGCCACCGTGCGGCCGAAGCGCAGCGACAGCAGGTCGGAGAGCACCGACGCCTTGAACGTGGTGCCGGCGTCGAAAGTGTCGCGCACCGAGCCCACGGAGCGCCAGAAGAAGTAGCGGTCCGAGATCCCGTGCAGCCGCTCGGCCATGTCGAGGAAGCGCCCGTAGCCCGCGTCGGCGCCCGAGCCGGGGGCGAAGGCGGCGAGGATCTCCGCCATGCGCCGCCGGTCGGCCACCAGGTCCAGGGCCGACCCGTCGTCATAGAAGCAGCGCCATTGCGGGTCCAGGGGGACCAGCTCGAGCTCGTCCCGCAGGTCGCGCCCCGCCTCGCCGAAGATCCGGCCGAGCACCGACGGCAGGGTGAGGATGGTCGGCCCCATGTCGAAGCGGAACCCCTGCTCGTGGAGGACGGCGGCCTTGCCGCCCAGCCAGGGGTTGCGCTCGAACAGGACCACCCGATGGCCGCGGGCCGCCAGGGTGACCGCCGCGGCGAGCCCGCCCAGCCCCGCTCCCAGGACTCCGATCCGGTCCGTCGTCTCTGTCATAGCCCCGCCTCTCTGGCCGCCTTGCCGATGCCGCTGTTGCCCACACCGGCCAGCGGCGGCGCGGCCGGGGAGCGGTCCGGCGCTCCGGACCGGTGGAATGGATGGGCCGCGGCCGCTCCGCCGAAGTCTTGAAGCAACAGCCGGGCCGTGATCAGCGCCGACTCGAAGATCACCGGCAGGCCGCTCCCGGGATGGGTGCCGCCGCCGACCAGATAGACACCCTCCAGGTCCTCGAACCGGTTGCGCGGCCGCAGGTGCAGCATCTGGCCGAGGTTGTGGGCGAGGTTGAAGGTGGCGCCGCGGTGGATCTCGAATTCCTGGTCCCAGTCGAGCGGCGTCACCACCCGCTCGTAGCGGATGCGGCGCTCGACGTCCTCGATCCCCAGCTTTTCGAGCTGCCGCAGGGCCACGGCGCGGTAGCGGTCGCGCTCCTGCCGCCAGTCCACGTTCGGGTGCTGGTGGGTGACCGGCACCAGGACGTACAGGGTGCTCATGCCCGGCGGCGCCAGGCCCAGGTCGGTCACCGAGGCGTTCTGCACGTA
>DASPJI010000618.1:0-20815 GCA_035628695.1 Thermoanaerobaculia bacterium
CCTTCCAGCTTGGCCTCCTCGGCCAGGATCTCTTCTTTCTGTGGCCCCAGCAGGCGCCAGTAGCCGAGGCCGAAGAGGATGGCGCCGACGCCGATGCCGGCCGCCAGGCCGAAGTACCAGGGCTTTCCCTCGAGTCCGGTCTTGATCGCCACGGTGTCGTCTCCTTAACCCGTGGTACGCCCGGTGGCCGCGGGAGCGGTGGTGGCGCCGGCGGCGCCCTCCTCGTCCGTCTCGGCCTTGGGGGGGCTGAATGAGTAGTTGAAGCTGATGACGAACTTGTAGACGCCGCCACCCTGCTGCGTGGTGTCCTTCAGGGTGGGCTCCTCGAACTCGGGCACCTTGTCGAGGTTCTCGATGAAGTTGGCCACCGCGTTGGTGTTGAAGGCGCGCCCCTCGACCTCGATCAGGCTCGCCTCCATGCGCACGCGGTCGAGCCAGAGCAGCTCGGGCAGCGCCCGGGAGACGTAGTCCATCACCCGCACCGGGCCCCGCTGGTTGGCCTTGAGGTCGTTGATGATGCCGATCTTCCTCTCCAGCTCGGCCTTCTTCTGCTTGTAGTCCTCGACCTCCTTGATGACGGAGGCGAGCCGCTGGACCTCGGCCTCGGCGGCGGCGACTTCGGACTGCACCTCTTCCAGCCGCTGCTTGAGCGTCCACCAGTAGGCGGCGACGGCCAGGATGCTGAGGACGATGCCGGTGACCAGCAGCCACTGGCCGATCTCCTTGCCTTCGAGCGAGATCGCGGCCTTGCGGGTCTTGCGGACCGCGGTGGGGCGTTTGCCCTCGGAGAGCAGGTTGATCTTGATCATGGGCGTCTACTCCCCCACCTTGCGGATGCCGAGACCCACGGCGACGGCCATCATCGGCGCGATGGAGCGCAGCCAGTCGCCGTTGAAGTCGCTCTCCTTGAAGTGGATCTGGCGCAAGGGGTTCATCAGTTCGGTCGGCACCTCGAAGCGCTCCCGCAGCACCTGCAGCAGGTTGGGCGTCAGCGCGCAGCCGCCGGAGAGCACCAGCTCGTCCACCGGCCCTTCCGACGAGGTGGCAGAGAAGAAGTCGAAGGTCTTGCGGATCTCCGACGCCATCTCCGCCGACACCGTGTCGAGCACCGGCCGGGCATCCGAGGCCGAGTAGCGGTCCACCGGCTCACCGCGCTTCAGGCTCTCGGCCTGGGCGAAGGAGAGGTTGAACTCGCGCTGCAGCGCCTCGGTGAACTGGTTGCCGCCAAAGGAGATGTCGCGCCAGAAGACGGTGGTGCCGCGAGCCAGGATATTGATGGTGGTGACGCCGGCCCCCATGTTGATGAGCGCCAGGGTCTTCCTGGGATCGAGCTGGTAGTTGGCCTCGTACGCGTTCTGCACCGCGAACGCGTCGACGTCCACGATGGAGGCGGTCTTGCCGGTCTGGCTGATCACCGAGACGTAGTCGTTGACCTTGTCCCGCTTGACCGCCACCAGCAGCACGTCCATCGTGTCCCGTCCGGGCTCGCCGTCGCCGAGCACCACGTAGTCCAGGCGGACGTCGTTGATGTCGAACGGGATGTACTGCTCCGCCTCCCACTGGATCGACTCGGCCAGCTCCTCCTCCGGCATGGTGGGGAGCTGGATCTTCTTGATGATCACCGAGTGTCCCGACAGGGACGTCGCGTAGCTGGTGTTCTTGACCTTTGTCGTGTCGTTGAGGCCATGGATGGCATCGACCACCAGCGACGAGTCCATGATCGACCCGTCGACGATGGCCTCCGGCGACAGCGGCTCGATACCGAGGCGCTGGAGGTGGAACTCACCCCCCTTGCGCTCTCGCAGCTCCACCAGCTTGATGGCCGAGCTGCCGATGTCCAGGCCTACTACACCCTTCTTGGAGCGAGTGAAGAACACTTTGGAGCTCCCCCAGAAAAGCCCAGCATTGGACGCTACTTAACGGCACTTAGTTAAAGCTTCGCTGGAAGCTACCAGGAAACCACACCGGTGTCAAGGCGTCTATACGTCTATGGCTATATTGACCAGTGCAGGAACTCTACACCAGGTCCGAACTTCGTGCAAGCGCTAGATTTGGGGGAAATCGGCGGCGAGCCCGCGAGGGGTTGTAGTGCCGAATGGCGCCGGACGACGTCCGGGGCTCCCGGGAGCTTCCCGAACGCTCCGGAGTCTATCCGGACGGCCTGGACGCCTTCCGGAAGGCCGGGACGCTTCCCGGGCCGTACGGGCTCGATCCTTCTCACCGGGACGCCGTCCTTCTCACCGGGACGCCATCCAGGACGTCCGGGAAGTCACCCAGAGCGTCCGGAGCGCGTCCGCGGCGCCCGGACGCGATCCGGCGGGAACGGTTGCCCCCCGAACCCTGTTCTGCTATTCTGACGTGCCTTTCGGGGCAAGCCTCGTCTAGGCGAATCGTAGTCAGGAGAGAGACATCATGGCCAAGAACTGCGAAGTCTGCGGCAAGACCACGGTCTTCGGTCGCAATATCAGCCACGCCCACAACGTGACTCCGCGGACCTGGGAGCCCAACCTGCAGACCGTCCGCGCTCTGGTCGACGGCGCCACGCGCCGCATCCGCGTCTGCACCCGCTGCCTGCGCAGCGGCAAGGTGGTCAAGGCTCCGGCCCGCAAGTGGACCCCCGAGGAGAGCGGGACGCCGGCCAAGGGTTAGCCACCCGCCGTCGCTCCCCCGCCTCGGACTCCAACCCCACCCGCCAATCCATCGAGTGCTCCGGGGTCTACTTCCCCCCTGTAGGGGAGGGGCTTGCCCCCTCCCGGGAGGGGGCAAGCCCCTCCCCTACATTCTTCTTGGGGATCAGCCCAGCGCTTCCGCCGTGCGGCCGGCGTTCATGCGGCGCTCCACGCGCAGCACGCCGGCCAGCGCCTGGACGTCGCGCAGCAGCTTGTCCATGTGCTTGCGGTTGCGCAGCGCGCAGACGACGCCGATCGAGGCGCGGCCGGTCTCGTCGTGCGTCTCGACCTCCATCTGGCTGATGTTGCTGCCGGTCTTGCTGATCGTCTCGGCGAGGCGGGCGAGCACCCCCGGCTGGTCCTCGGTCTCGATGAGGAACGACACCTGGTAGGTGTCGTCGCGCTGGCGGTCCCACTCCACCTCGATCTCCCGCTCCGGGTTGTAGAGCAGGTTGCGGACGTTCGGGCAGTCCACCGAATGGACGGAGACGCCCCGGCCGCGCGTGACGTAGCCGACGATCTCCTCGCCCGGCAGCGGGTTGCAGCACTTGGCGAGATAGGCCAGCAGGTCGCCGTGCCCCTTGACCGTGATCGGGCCGGCGGTGCCGAACGGCAGGATGCGGCTGACCGCCTGGCGCAGCCGGCTCGGCTCGCGCGGCGGCGCGGTGACCTGCTCCTCGCCCAGCACGCGGGTGAGCACCTGCCGCGCCTCGGTCTTGCCGAAGCCGATGCGGCTGTAGAGGTCCTCCACCCGCGCGAGGCCCTCCTCCTGGAGATAGACCGCGAACTGCGGGTGGTCCACCACCTTGCGCAGCGACACGCCGTAGCGCCGCAGCTCCTTCTCCACCAGCCGCCGGCCGATCTCGGTCGCCCGCTGCTTCTGCTGCGTGTTCAGCCACTGGCGGATCTTGCTCTTGGCGCGCGAGGTGCCGGCGAAGTTCAGCCAGTCGCGGCTCGGATGCCGGTTCGGGTTGGTGAGGATCTCCACCATGTCGCCGTTCTGGAGCGGCGTGCGCAGCGGCACCAGCCGGGCGTTGACCCGCGCGCCGGCGCAGTGATGCCCGAGGTCGGTGTGCACCTTGTAGGCGAAGTCGAGCGGCGTGGCGCCGCGCGGAAAGGAGAGCACCTGCCCCTTGGGCGTGAACACGTAGACCTCGTCCGGATAGAGGTCGACCTTGAGCGTGGTGAGGAAGGTGCGGGGGTCCTGCACCTCCTTCTGCCACTCCAGGAGCTGGCGCAGCCAGAGGATGTTGGGGTCGCTCTCGCCGTTGGTGACCCGGCCCTCCTTGTAGCGCCAGTGGGCGGCGATCCCCTCCTCGGCCACCAGGTCCATCTCGCGGGTGCGGATCTGCACCTCGAACGGCTGCCCCTGGTCCCCCACCACCGTCGTGTGCAGCGACTGGTAGAGGTTGGGCTTGGGCATCGCGATGTAGTCCTTGAACCGGCCCGGGATCGGGCGCCAGTTCTGGTGCACCACGCCCAGGGCGGCGTAGGTGTCCTTGAGGCTGCCGGTGACGATGCGGAACGCCAGGTAGTCGTAGAGCTGCGAGATGTCGATCCCCTGCCGCCGCAGCTTCTGGTAGATCGAGTAGTAGCGCTTGACCCTGAAGCTGATCTCGGCGTCGATGCCGGCCGCCTCGAGGCTGCGGGCGAAGCGCTCGCGGATGCGCTGCGTCGCCCCCTGCCCCATCTTCATCTTCTCGGCGATCTTCGAGTGGAGCTCGCCGAACTGGTGGGGATAGAGGTAGAAGAACGCGAGGTCCTCCAGGTCCCCCTTGACGCGCGCCATGCCCAGCCGGTGCGCGATCGGCGAGTAGATCTCCAGCGTCTCGCGCGAGATGCGGCGCCGCGAGTCGGGGGGCATGTGCTGCAGCGTCTGCATGTTGTGCAGGCGGTCGGCGAGCTTGACCACGATCACCCGGATGTCCTTGGCGGAGGCCAGGATCATCTTGCGGAAGGTCTCCGCCTGCGCCTCGTCGCGGCGCACGTACTCGTGGCGGCCGATCTTGGTGACGCCGTCGACCAGCTCGGTGACCTCGGCCCCGAACTCGCTTTCCAAGACCTCGCGGCTGGAGAGGGTGTCCTCCAGCACGTCGTGGAGCAGCCCGACGGCGACGCAGGTCTGGTCGAAGTTGAGCTCCGCCAGCAGATAGGCGACGTTCAACGGGTGGATCATGTAGGGCTCGCCCGACCGGCGGGTCTGCCCCTGGTGCATCTTCTCGGAGAAGGTGTAGACCCGTTGCAGGAAGTCCCGGTCCACCCGGCGACCGTGGCCGTCGAGACAGGCGACGACCTCGTCGAGGCGGGTGGCGGTGCGCGCTTGCACCGGTGGCGCGAGGTTCTTCGTCGTCGGCATGGCCAGGGGCCTCCGCCGGAGCGGGCCCGCGGTCAGCGAGGGTGCGCCCGGCGGGAAGGGTGAACGATTATAGAGCAGCGGAGCGGCTGAGCACCGCCTGCTTCTCACAACGGGCGGTTGTCACACGGAATTTCCCCAAAACGAAAACCCGCCCCACCCTCGAAGGGCGGAGCGGGCTGGTGAGAGGCCGGAGGGCCGTCGTGCTACCGGCGGGCGCCGCCGGCGCGCCGGGTCGCCGGCGTCTCGGTGCGGGCCGGCGCGGCGGGCGCCGCGCCGCCGGCCGGCAGGGGCGCGCCCTGGCCGCGGATCTTGTTCCCCCGGTTGCCGAAGTACCGCTCCCAGAGCAGGGTGAACGGCGGGGCGATGTAGATCGACGAGTAGGTACCGACGATGATGCCGATGAAGATGACGAAGGCGAAGCCGCGGATCGCCTCGCCGCCCCAGTACAGCAGGCAGGCGAGCACCAGCAGCGTCGAGCCGCCGGTGAGGATGGTGCGCGACAGCGTCTGGTTGATGCTCTTGTTCATCACGTCGATCAGCGGCTCGCGGCGGGTCTTCCGCATGTTCTCGCGGATGCGGTCGAAGATGACCACCGTGTCGTTGACCGAGTAGCCGACGACGGTGAGGAAGGCGGCGATGGTCGTCAGATTGAACTCGAAGTCGAAGAGCGCGAACAGGCCCAGCGTCACGATGATGTCGTGGACGCAGGCCATGATGGCGCCGATGCCGAAGCGCAGCTCGAAACGAAGCCAGATGTAGACCAGCATGCCGAGCAGCGACAGGGCGACGGCCCAGAAGCCCTGGCGCCGCAGCTCCCGGCCGATCTGCGGGCCGACGGACTCGACGCTCAGGATGCTGAACTCGCCCATGTTGGCCTGCCGCAGGGCCGTCTCGACCCGCTCGCGGCTCCCCTCCGCCGATCCCTCGATCAGCCGCGTCTTGACCAGGACCTGGTTCTCCGCCTCGCGGCCGTAGGTCTGGATCTGGGGCTCGGGGATGCCGGCGCCGGCGATCACCTCACGCAGGCGCTGGACGTCCGGCCGCTGCTGGAACTTCACGGTCATCTGGGTGCCGCCGGCGAAGTCGACGCCGATGTTGAGCTGCCCGTGGACGAAGACCGAGAAGATGGCGACGGCAATCAAGGCCAGGGACACGAGGACCCAGACCTTCCGGTACTTCATGAAGTCGATGTTGGTATCGCGCAGGATCTCCATGGTGTGCTCCTTGAGCGGGCGGTGCCCTCTAGATCGAAAGCCTCTGGACCTGGCGCCGCGACAGGACGAAGTCGAAAAGCCAGCGGCTGACGAAGACGGCGGTGAACATGGAGGCCAGGAGACCGATGGTCAGGGTGACGGCGAAGCCGCGGATCGGCCCGGTGCCGAACTGGAACAGGAAGAGGGCGGCGACCAGCGTCGTGACGTTGGAGTCGATGATGGACGACAGCGCCTTCTCGTAGCCGAGGTCCACCGCCGACCGGACGGTCCTGCCGGCGTGCAGCTCTTCCCGGATACGCTCGAAGACGAGCACGTTCGCGTCGACCGCCATACCGATGGTCAGGATGATGCCGGCGATGCCGGGCAGCGTCAGGTTGGCGCCGAACGCCGCCAGGCCGCCGAACAGCAGCAGGAGGTTGAGCGCCAGGGCGATCACCGCGTTGACGCCGCTCAGGTTGTAGATGATCAGCATGTAGAGGACGACCAGGGCGGTGCCGATGAGGCCGGCCAGCAGGCCGCTCTCGATCGAGTCGCGGCCGAGCGACGGGCCGACGGTGCGCTCCTCCAGGTAGGTCAGGCTGGCGGGCAGCGCGCCCGACCGCAGGACGGTGGACAGGTCCTGCACCTCCTGCTGGGTGAAGTTGCCCTCGATGATGCCGCTGTCGGTGATGCGGGAGCGGATGACCGGCGCCGAGACGACGCGGTTGTCGAGCACGATGGCGAGCCCCTGGCCGGTGTTGGCGCCCGTCAGCGCGCCGAACTTCTGGGCCCCCTCGGGGGTCAGGCTGAACTCGACGATCGGGTCGTTGAACTGGCCGAGGCCGGGCCGCGCCGTCTTGAGGTCGCGGCCGGTGACGTCGCGGCGCTTGTCCACCGCGTAATAGACCTTCTGGGTCACGCGCCCTTCCGCGTCGCGGACGTCCCCCTCGAGGATCTCGAGGTCCTCCGGCAGCCGGTTGTTGTAGTTGGCGAGGATCGCCTCACGGCTCGGCACGCCGCCGCCGCCGCCCTGGGGGAAGCGGACGATGCGGAACTCGAGGAGCGCCGTGCTCTTGATCAGGTTGCGGACGCGCTCCGGGTCGTCGACGCCGGGGAGCTGGACGAGGATGCGCTCCTCCCCCATCTCCTGGATGACCGGCTCGGCGACGCCGAAAGCGTCGATGCGGTTGCGGATGGTCTGCACCGCCTGGGTGACCGAGAGCTGGCGGATCTGGGAGCTGTTCTGGTCCGTCATGGTGAAGACCATGCGGTCCCCCTCCTCCCGCGCCTCCCAGGCGCCAGCGAAGGAGTCGTCGGCGATCTGGTCCAGGGTGTCCTTGGCCTGGGGCGACAGGCCCGCCACCTCGAAGGTGGTGTCGCCGGTGCGCCGCGGGCGCAGGCCGGCCACCCCCTCGTCCTCGGCGATGCGGGCGAGGCGCGCCATCTCGGAGTCGGTCTCCGCCTTGAGCGCGTCGACCGTCTGCACCTGGAGCACCAGATGCATGCCCCCACGCAGGTCGAGGCCGAGGTTGATCTTCTCTTGCGGCGGAAAAGCGATCGCCGCCGCGCCGACGAGCACGGCCAGGATCAACAGGCCGCGCCACAGCAGATTGCGTTTCATGACGGACTCCCTTTTTCGGCCTCGGCCTCGAGGCCGGCGATGGCCGACTTGGCCACCCGCACCTTGACGTTGTCTGCGATCTTGAGGATCAGGGACGTGGGCTCGACGCCCGCCACCTCGCCGTACAGGCCGCCGGTGGTCAGCACCTTGTCGCCCTTCTTCAGCGCCTCGATGGTCTGTGCCAGCGCCTTCTGCCGCTTGCGCATCGGCATGACGAGGAGGAAGTAGAAGATGGCGAAGATGATGAGCATCGGGGCGAAGGCCACGAGGGTGCTCTGGGTGTCACCGGCCTGGAGGGCGAGGGGCATCGCGAGAAATGGATTCATGGTCTATACCCGGCAGGAAAACCTGCTCAAAAGATCTCTTGCTCGATGGGATCGGCCGCGACCGGCGGGGCCAGCGGGTCGTCCGGAGGGACTGCCGGATGGACTGCGCCAGCCGCACGGCCGGCGAATGGCGCCGTCAGATCCGCGAGCGTACCGAGTCTGATAGCTTGCCGGAGCGCGGCCATGAAGTCAAGGTAATACCGCAGGTTGTGCAGCGTCGCCAGGATCTGGGCGGTGATCTCGCCGGTGCGCACCAGGTGATGCAGGAAGGCGCGCGAGTGGCGGGCGCAGAGGGGGCAGCCGCACTCCGGATCGACCGGCCGGGGGTCCTCCCGGTACTGGGCGTTCCTGATCTTGAGCACCCCCTGGCGGGTGAACAGGGTGCCGTGGCGGGCGTTGCGCGACGGCAGCACGCAGTCGAAGAGGTCGACGCCGTGGTTGACGGCGTGGGCGATGTCCGCCGGATAGCCCACCCCCATGAGGTAGCGCGGGCGCTCGGCCGGCAGCACCGGCGCGGTCCACTCCACCACCGCGCGGCGGTGCGGCGCCGGCTCGCCGACGCTGACGCCGCCGATGGCATGGCCGTCGAACCCCAGCCGCGACAGGTCCGCCGCGGCCCGCTCTCGCACGCTCCGGTAGACGCTCCCCTGGACGATGCCGAACAGCCCGCCGGGCCCCCCGCTCGACTGGTCGCGCGAGCGGCGCGCCCAGTCGAGCGTGCGCTCCCAGGAGCGGGTGGCCGCCGCCTCGTCGATCGGCCACGGGGGGCACTCGTCGAGCACCATGGCGATGTCCACCCCCATGCGCTCCTGCATCTCCACCACCCCCTCGGGGGTGAAGCGCATCGGCGAGCCGTCGACGTGGCTGCGGAAGGTGACGCCGCCGGCGTCGACGGTGCGCAGGCCGTCGAGGCTGAACACCTGGAAGCCGCCGCTGTCGGTGAGGATCGGCCCGGGCCAGCCGTTGAAGCCGTGGAGGCCGCCGAGGCGCTCGATGGTGTCGATGCCCGGCCGCAGCGCCAGGTGGTAGAGGTTGGACAGCATGATGGAGGCGCCCTGGGCGGCGAGGTCCGCCGCCGGCACCCCCTTGACCGCGCCGAGCGTCCCCACGGGCATGAACGCCGGCGTCTCGACCACCCCGTGCGGAGTGGTCAGACGGCCCAGGCGCGCCTCGCCGTCGTTGGCGAGGATGTCGAAACGCAGCGGCACGGGAGGATCAGGGTTTGGCCGGCGTTTTTATCGGATTGGCGGGATCGCGGCCCTTCTCCCCCAGGTCGATCACCCGGGTCTGGACGCCGCGAGGGAGCTGGAGCACGAAGCGCTCCGCCGGGATGGAGACGTTGCGGCGGACGTTCTCGAAGCGGTACCGGGTGCTGTCGCCGTCGGCCTCGACGTACTCCAGGCGGGTGGGGAAGAACATCTCCGAGTCGATCCACAGGGTCATCGACTTGAGCCGCTTGGCGATACGGGCGTAGCGCGGCGTCATCTCCAGCCGGTAGGGATCCCCCTTCTTCGCCGGCACCTGCAGCTTGACGGTGAAGTAGTCGAGCAGCGTCTGCATGTTGCCGCTCGCCCCCAGGTACTTGAAGAACTGGCTGGAGTAGCGCCCCACCTTGAGCTTGTCGGCGCGGTTGAGGTCGCGGTACCAGGTGGTCATGTCGTCGCCGCGGATGACCACGGTGATGGGGCTGGGCGCCTGGTACTCCCAGCGCACGCTGTCCGGAGCGGAGTAGGAGAAGACGCCGGAGGACTCCTCGGGCTCCGCCAGCATGGAGCTCTCCTGCTGCTGGACGAAGCGGGCCTCCATGGTCTTGAGCGCCTTCTGCTCGTACTTGACCCGCTCGAGCAGGGCCTGCAGGCGGGCGGTCTTGGGGACCGAGGGGGACATGGGGTCCGGCGGAGCGGCCGCGACTGCGGGAGTGGCGATCAGGGCCGAAGCGGCGAGGAGCAGGGCGGACAGGGTCGCTGTGAGGTGCTTCTTCATGTCTTGGATTCCAATGCCAGGGGAGCCAACATCCGGGGCGGGCCGGGCATTCCATGCTACCACCGCTCCCTACCCCGGGCCGGGCAGCGGCGGCAGGGGGGAGAAGACGGGGGCGCCCAGCGCCTGCGAGACGGCGGCGGCTTGGGCGAAAAAGAGGCCGGCCAGCAGGGCCGCCGCCGCGAGCCCGGGGCGGCGCAGCGACGCCGGCAGCCAGCGGGCGGCGAGGAACAGCACGGCGGCGGCGCCGGCGGTGAGCAGCGCGCCGCTCCGCACCAGGGCGTCCGCCAGGCCGGCGGGGACGACGAAGAACCAGGCGCCCAGGGCGGGGGCGGCGGCCAGGGCGAGGAGCGGCCGGCCGCCGGCGCCGAAGGGTGCCAGCGCCTCCCCCGCCGCCAGCGCCACCAGCAGGCGGCAGGCCGCGGCCAGGGTGGTCACCGGCAGCGGGCTCACCGGCCCCTCGCCGGCGCGCAGCAGCTCGGCCACCAGGCAGACCGCCGCCAGGGCCGCGAGGCCGAAGCCGCCGAGGATGCGCCAGCCGGCGTCCTCCAGGCGGCGCCGGCCAACGACCGCCACCAGGTCGGCGGCGAGGAGCGCCACGGCGAGGATCGCCAGCGCCCGTCCCCAGGGGGAGGAGGTGATCGGCACCAGCCCCGCCGCCACGGTGGCGTCCGGGTGGGTGTGCGCCCAGGAGAGCGCGGCCAGCACCCCCCCGGCATAGAGCGGCAGGATCGTGTAGCCCCAGAAGCGCCGGGCCTCCTCGGGACGCCCCGGGAGCCGGCTCGCCAGCCGCCATGGCGCCACCGCCTGCGCCCCCCAGGCGGCGAGCAGCGCCGCCATCACCAGACCGTCGAGCAGGGTGTTCATGGCCGACCGGTCAGAGCAGATCCCAGCCGCGCCCCAACACCCGCTCCAGAGGTTCCGGGGCGACGCGGGCGAGGAGCTCGCGCACCGGCGCGCCGTCGGGCGGCACCGGCAGGTCCGGCGCGATCTCGGCCAGCGGCTCGAGCACGAAGCGGCGCTCGCGCAGACGGGGATGGGGCAGGGTCATCTCGGCAGAGTCCGAAAGGAGGCCATCGTAGAGCAGGAGGTCGATGTCGAGGGGACGGGGTCCGAAGCGCGGGCCCCGGCGACGGCCGGCAGCCCGCTCCAGCGCCTTGGCGAGGGCGAGGACCGCCTCGGGCGGCAGCGCCGTGCGCGCCAGGGCGGCGGTGTTCAGGTAGTCGGGCTGGGGGATCGGGGACACCGCCCGGCTGCGGTAGAGGGGGGCGGCCACGAGAGGCCCAAGGCTCGCCCGGAGCTGGCGGAGGGCGAGGCGCAGGGTCTGCTCCACCGCCCCCTCGTTGCCACCCAGCGCCAGCGCCACCGTCACCGGGGTCATCGGGGTCCCTGGGTGACGCCGCCGGTCACTCGGCCTCGTCGAACTCCTCCTCGTCGTCGTCCTCGTCGAGGTCGGCGTCGATATCGGCCGCCTCGATGTCGTCGTCCGGAATCTCCACCGGGGCGTCGTCCTCGTCACCGTCGAGGGGGCGCGGCGCGACCTCGGCCTTGCGCTTGCGGCGCGAGGCCTGGCTGACGGCCGGGGTGTCCGGCGTCGCGTCCTTCTGGTTGGCTCCGCATTTGGGGCAGAGGGGCTCCGCCTTTCCGAGGTCGTAGAACTTCGTCCCACAGTTGAAACACTCGTACTTGGCTCCCAGCTTCAGCTCAGGCATCGTCGCTCTCTCCGTCAATTCCCCGGTCGGACCGGCTCAGAGGGCGGTGAAACTAGCACCCGCTGAAACGGGTGTCAACCAAAGGGACGGAAACGGCGCTAAACCGGGTCGCCGTGGACGAAGACCTTGGAGCGCGGCAGCTCGTCCTCGATCGCACGCAGCACCCGGACCATGAGGTCGTGCGCCTCCTCGAACGATTTGCCGCGCGGGATCTCCAGGTGGAGCTCGATGAAGCGCTGGCCGCCGCCGCGGCGGGTCTTCAAGTCGTGCAGCCCCACCACGTCCGGGGCGAAGGAGGCGACCACCTCTTCGATGCGCCGCAGCTCCTCCGCCGGCAGCGCGCGGTCCGAGAGGACGCCGACAGACTCCAGCACCAGCGCGCCGCCCGACCTGAAGACGAGGACGGCCACGCCCATGGCGACCAGCGGGTCGGCCGGCGCCCAGCCGGTCCAGCGGACGATGACCAGGGCGGCGACGGCGGCGCCGTTGACCCAGAGGTCGGTCTGGTAGTGCAGGCTGTCGGCCGCGAGGGCGGGGCTCTCGGTCCGCCGCGCCTCGCGGCGCAGCAGGCGCGCGACGCCCAGGCTCACCAGCAGGGAGAGGACCAGCACCGCCGCCCCCAGCCCGGTCTGCCGTGGCGCCTCGCCCGAGGACAGCCGCCCGACGCCGGCGACGACCAGGCTGACGGCGGCGGTCATCAGGAACAGCCCCTGCCCGAGCGCGGCGAGGTTCTCGAACTTGCCGTGGCCGTAGGCGTGGTCGGCGTCGGGCGGCGCGGCGCTGCGCCGCAGCACCACGTAGTTGGCGGCGGAGATGAAGACGTCGATCAGCGAGTCGAGGGCCGCCGAGCCGAGGGCGAGGGAGCCGGTGATCCAGGCGCCCGCCCCCTTGAGGAGCACGAGCAAGGCGGCGGCGGCGACCGCCACCAGGGGGGCGCGGGGGGGCTGCAAGGACGGCTGGTTCCGGGAGCTATCCGGGGTGGCGGGCGAGGAGGGCCTTGGCATCCGCGATCGCCTTCTCCTCTTCGACGACGCGGTCCGCGGCCGGCTGCCGCGCGGCCAGCCGGCGCAGGATCGTCCGCGCCTCGGCGCTCTTGTCCGGCTGGTGCTCGAGCAGGGCCTCGGCGAGGAAGAGCTGGTTGTAGGGGTCTTCGGGGAAGAGCGCCAGGGCGCGGCGCAGCTCGGACACCGCCTTGCCGCGGTCGACCCAGCCGGTCACCAGCGGCACCTTGGGGGCGAGCGTATGGAGACGCCCCAGGAGGCGGTGGCCGCCGGCGGTCTCGTAGCGCTCGTCGAGGGCGACGACGATCTCGCCGTAGCGCCGGATCTTGTCCCCTACCCCCTGCCGCGCCGCGGCGATCCGGCCGAAGGAGTCTCCCCAGAGCCCCCAGTGGATCGCGGCATAGAGGAAGACGGGGGTGGCGTCCCGCGTGCCGGCGAGCGCCTTGGCCGCCTGCTGCGGGGAGAGGGCGTCGAGCTTGGCGCGGCCGCCGGCCTGGCGGGCGGCGAGGTCGATGGCCTTCTCGGCGACGCTCTTGCCGCGGTCGAAGGCCGCCTGGCGCTCCTCCTTGGTACGGGCCACGTGCTCGCCCTGGAAATGGAGGGCCCGCATCAGCTTCCACTGCGCCTCCAGGTTGCCCGGCTCGGCGCGGACCGCCCGCTCGTAGGCGGCGACGGCCTCGCCGGCGGGGCCGGCGGCGGCGCGGGCGCCCCGATGCCCCTCGGCGCGGCGGGCCCAGGCGGCATCCCCCGCCGGGATCTGGGCTGCGAGGGGGGCGCCCGCCACGACCAGGGCGACGAGCACGGCGGCCGGCAGGAGGAGGCGGGGGAGGGCCGGGGTCTTCCACATGGAGGGGATTTTGTCACGGATCGGACGGGCGCTATCATCTCTATCCCTATGGCAGACCGATCGGACAGCAAGCCCAGGCTCCCCCTGGTCCCGCTCCCGGACGTCGTCCATTTCCCGCGCACGGCTCTCAAGATCCGGGTGGCGGACCCGCGCTACCTCCGCCTGGTGCGCGACCTGCTGGAGCAGGACGAGGAGGTGCGCTGGGCGGGCGTGGTGCTGCTCAAGCCCGGCTGGGTGCGCGACGCCGCCGGCCGGCCGGAGATCTTCCCCGGCGGCACCGCGGGCCGGCTGGTGGAGGCCGAGCCCCAGGCCGACGGCACCACCCAGATCCTGCTGCTGGGCGATTTCCGCTTCGAGCTCGAGGCCGAGCTCCCCGGCGACCGCCCCTACCGCAGCGCCCTGGTGCGGCCGGTGCAGGAGCCCTGGCTCAACGAGCAGGACCCCGGCATCCTGGCGGTCCGGCGGTCGCTGGTGGAGCTGGCCGGCGCCCTCGCCACCGAGCTCGGGGAGAGGTTCCCGTTCGACGCCGGAGAGATCGAGGACCTCGCCGAGCGCTCCGATTTCGAGGAGCTGATCAACCGGCTCGCCGCCGGCTTCGACCTGCCGCCGCTGCGCAAGCTGCAGCTCCTCAGCGAAGCGCTGCCGGAGCGCGGGGAGTCGCTGCTGTCGATCCTCCGCCACCGCCAGCAGGTGCTGGACTCGCTGCGCCCCTACCGCCACCTGGCGGGCGGCTCCGAGCACAACTGAGCGCGCCCCGTGCTGTCGATCCGCGATCCGGTGCACGGCTTCATCCGTGCCGACCCGCTGGAGGCGGCGCTGATCAACAGCCGTCCGGTCCAGCGCCTGCGCTTCATCCATCAGCTCGGCTTCACCTTCCTCGTCTTCCCCGGCGCCGAGCACAGCCGCTTCAGCCACGTGCTGGGCGCCATGCACCTGGCCGGCCGGGTCTACGACGCGCTCTGCTCGCGGGCCGAGGGCCTGCTGCCGCCGGGGACCGCGAGCCGCGAGCGCCGGCTGGTGCGCGCCGCGGCGCTGGTCCACGACCTCGGCCACGCGCCGTTCAGCCACTCGGCCGAGGGGCTGTTCGAGGACGGCATCGACCATGAGGAGATGACCCGGCGCCTGCTGCGCGCGCCGGAGATCGAGGAGGTCTTCGCCCGCCATGGCGCCGGGATCACCACCGGCGACGTGGCGCGCCTGCTGGCCGGCGGCGGCGACCCGGCCGAGCGGCTGCTGGCGCAGATCGTCTCCGGCGAGCTCGACATCGACAAGATGGACTACCTGCTGCGCGACAGCCTGTACTGCGGCGTCCGCTACGGCAGCTACGACCTCGACCGGCTGCTCGACACCATGCTGCCGATCGCCGACCCCGACACCGGCGACTGGGGGGTCGGCGTCGACGAGGGGGGCGTCCACGCGCTGGAAGCGCTGGTGATGGCCCGCTACTACATGTTCACCCAGGTCTACTTCAACGTCACCGGCAAGGCGCTGGAGCTGCACCTCAACGAGTGGCTGCTCGAGAGCGGCATCCGCTGGCCGGCGGAGCCCGAGCTCTTCCTGGAGCAGGACGACGTCTCGGTCTGGGCGGCGATGCGGGCCTCGCGCAGCCCGCATGCCCGGGCGGTGGTGGCGCGGGAGCACTTCCCGGTGGCGTTCGAGACCCGCGAGCACCTGACGCGCGAGGAGAAGGAGCGCTTCGAATCGCTGCTCCCCGCCCTGCGCGAGCGCTTCGGCGCCGGCAACCTCCTGCTCTCCAACTCCGCCAAGGACCCGCACCGGCTGGGGCGCCAGCGGGTCCTGGTGCGGCGCTTCGACGGCTCCCTCGAACCGATGGAGGAGGCGAGCCAGTTCATCCGCCACCTGTCGCGCATCGACCGCTACCGGGTGTACACGCCGCCGCCCCTGCGGGAGGCGGTGGCGGCCGGCTTCCGCGAGCGCTGGGAGCCCTCTGCAAGCCCTGATTCAAATTCTTGATCGGCTCACCCCAAAAAACTGAACCGCCGCCCTCTCCCCTCCCTGCCCTCGCGGGCCAAGTCATTGAGACATTGGAACTTAACTGGCAGTTGACATTCTCATGACACCGGCATGACAATTGCCACGCTTATTCCCCAGTGTTCCAAACCGCTCTCCTCCTGTTGAGGAGGCATGGCTCGAAAGGAGTCGCAGCATGAGAGTCAAAATCCTTTTGGCGTGCGTAGCGTGCCTTCTCTTGGCACTGCCCATGCTCGCCCAAGGTGTCCCCACCGGCAGCGTGTCCGGCCGGGTGACTTCGGCGGAAGGGACGGCGCTGCCGGGGGTGACGGTGACCGTCACTTCGCCCCAGTTGCAGGGCACCCGCTCCGCCACGACCAGCGCCCAGGGTGACTACAACCTGCCGTTGCTGCCGCCCGGCGACTATCAGGTCAACTACGAGCTGGCTGGCTTCCTGACGGCCGAGCACTCGGTCAAGGTCGCCGGCGGCCTGCAGGCGCGGATCGACGTCGAGCTGGCGCCGAACTCGGTCAGCGAGGAGATCGTCGTCACCGGCACCTACGAGACCATCTCGACCGGTTCGCAGGACGCCACCACCTACGAGAAGGAGTTCATCGAGCAGCTCGCGATCGACCGTGACATCCGCAACACCACGCTGCTGACGCCGGGCGTCTCCGCCACGGGCCCGACCAACGCCATCACGATCTCGGGCGCCTTGTCCTATGAGAACCTGTTCCTGGTCAACGGCGTCGCGGTCAACGAGAACCTCCGCGGCCAGCCGTACAACCTGTTCATCGAGGACGCCATCGACGAGACCACCATCTCGACCTCGGGCATCTCCGCCGAGTACGGCCGCTTCGGCGGCGGCGTGGTCAATACCATCACCCGCTCCGGCGGCAACGAGCTGCACGGCTCGTTGCGTACCGTCTTCCTCAACGACGACTGGATCGGCCGCACGCCGGTTTCGCCCGAGCGGCTCGACGACATCAACCAGCGTTATGAGGCGACCCTCGGCGGCTGGGTCCTCAAGGACCGCGTCTGGTACTTCCTGGCCGGCCGCGACTACGAGCTCTCCGGCAGCAGCGCCACGGCGCTGACGCAGATCCCGTACGAGACCGGCGAGTCCGAGACCCGCCTCGAGGGCAAGCTGACGGTCTCCCCCTTCCAGGGGCACCGCCTGATCGGCTCCTACATGGAGATCGAGCGCGAGGAGACCAACGCCCGCTTCCAGTCGATCCTCGACATCGAGAGCCTCAAGAGCCGCACCCTGCCGAACGAGCTCCGGGCGCTCAACTACACCGGCGTCCTGACGGAGAGCTTCTTCGTCGAGGCGCAGTACTCCGAGCGCTTCTTTGCCTTCGAGGGTGACGGCTCCAAGTTCACCGACCGCATCCGCGGCACGCTGCTCATCGACGACGAGCTCCACCGCTGGAACAGCCCGACCTTCTGCGGCATCTGCCGGCCCGAGGAGCGCAACAACGAGAACATCTACGCCAAGGCGTCCTGGTTCGCCTCGACCGAGAGCCTGGGCTCCCACGACATCGCCTTCGGCTACGACAGCTTCGACGACATCCGCGTCGCCGACAACCACCAGTCGGGCAGCGACTTCCGCGTCAACCTGAGCGACACCTGGATCATCGGCACCAACCTCTACCCGCAGCTCCTGAACGACAACACGACGATCATCACCTGGAACCCGATCCTCCAGGGCAGCCGGGGCACCAGCTTCGTCACCAACTCGATCTTCGCCAACGACCGCTGGCGCCTGAACGAGAACTGGAGCTTCAACCTCGGCGTGCGCTACGACCAGAACGACGGCAAGGACAGCTCCGGCAAGAAGGTGGCCGACGACAGCCGGATCAGCCCGCGCCTCGGCCTCACGTTCGATCCCAAGGGCGACGGCGACTGGGTGTTCAACGCCAGCTACGGCCAGTATGTGTCGGCCCTCGCCAACACCCAGGGTGACGCCACCTCGGCGGCCGGCAACCCGGCCAACATCACCTGGTTCTACCGCGGCCCGAACATCAACCCGGACGGCACCCCCGCCGACCAGCTGATCTCCACCGAAGAGGCGCTGCGGCGCATGTTCGAGTGGTTCGACCAGCAGGGAGGCACGAACTACGCGGTCCACCGTCCCCGCTCCCTCACCATCCCCGGCGAGACCTCGCGGATCGTCGACGGGCTCAAGTCGCCGGTCACCGACGAGATCGCGCTGGGCGTCAGCAAGCGGCTCGGCAACCGGGGCATCGCCCGCGCCGAGTACGTACACCGCGAGGGTCACGACTTCTACGTCGACCGCCGCGACCTCACCACCGGTCAGGTGACGCTGTCCAACGGCAGCCGCGCCGACCTCTCGGTCATCGAGAACGAGGACGACCTGCTCGAGCGGACCTACGACGGCCTCCACACCCAGTTCCAGTACCGGGTGGGCGACCGCCTGAGCCTGGGCGGCAATTACACCCTCTCCTTCCTCAAGGGGAACTGGACCGGCGAGAACTCGGCCTCCGGCCCGGTCCGCTCGACCATCCTCCAGTACCCCGAGTACATCGACGTCGACTGGTTCGCCCCCGAGGGCTACCTCAGTGCCGACCAGCGCCACCGTGCCCGCGTCTGGGGCCTCTTCGACCTCTTCAAGACCGACCATCACCGGCTGAACCTCAGCGTGCTGCAGCTCTACACGTCCGGCACCCCCTACGGCGCCCTCGGCGCCGTGCGGTCGCTGAACTACAACGACAACCCCGGCTATGCCATCGAGCCGACGAGCGTCGCCTACTTTTTCACCGACCGTGACGAGTTCACGACCGAAGACATCACCAGCACCGACCTCGCGCTCAACTACTCGTTCACCTGGAACGCCTTCAACAAGTCGATGGAGGTGTTCATCCAGCCCGAGGTGACCAACGTGTTCAACGAGGACGGCGCGATCCTCGTCGACCAGACCGTGCGCGACAACACGACCACCACGACCATCCCGTCCTTCAACCCCTTCACCGAGACCCCGGTCGAGGGTGTCCACTGGCAGCGCGGCGCGAACTTCGGCAAGGCGGTCAACGAGACCGGCTTCCAGACGCCCCGGACCTTCCGGTTCTCCGTGGGCTTCCGCTTCTAACCCCGCGTTCCGTCCTGTCGTAGAGGAGCCCCGGTCCACGGACCGGGGCTTTTTCTTTTCAGGCGCTTCGGAGAGGAACGGCCGCCGCCAGGCGGGCCAGGGCCGTGCGCCAACGGACGCGATAGCTCTCCCAGGCGGTGAGGCCGAGGGAGAGGGGGAGACGCTGAAACCCCTCCTGAAGCACGTCGAGCTCGCAACCGGCGGGAGTGGCGGCGAGGCGCAGGGTCAGCCGGGTGGGAGCGGTCCAGCCGGCCTCGAGCCGTTCGAAAGAGAGGACCCAGAGGGTGGCGGGGATCGTCCCCAGGATCCTGCCCCGCTCGCGCACGGGCTCGCCGCGGTCTCCCGTGATCCGCAGAAGGAGCTCCTCTTCCCTGTCCCCGGCGATCCGCGCCTCCTCGGCGAGCCAGAGGCAGAGCCGCTCCGGCTCCACCAGCCAGCGCCAGGCCTCGGCCGGGCCCAGGGCGAGGTCCTGGCGCCGGCGTAGCTGCACGCCCGGGATGTCCCCCTGGCGGATCGCCTCGCGCGCCTCCCGCATCGGTGCCTAGTCCACCAGGTTGCGGAGGGCCGGCTCCAGCTCCGGGTAGCGGAAGGGGAAGCCCAGGTCGAGGAGACGCCGGGGGACGGCCCGCTGGCCCTGGAGCAGCATGCCGGCCATCTCCCCCAGGGCGACCTGGAAGACCGCGCGCGGCACCCCGAGCCCGAGGGCCTGGAGCGGGTTCGGCCGCCGTACCACCCGGCTGAGGACGTCCCCGAGTTGCCGGTTGGTGACCGGGTTGGGAGCGCTGAGGTTGAACGGGCCGCTGGCCTCCCGGCGCTCGAGGAGGAAGCGGATGGCCGCCACCTCGTCGGCCATGTGGATCCAGGGGAACCACTGGCGGCCGCTGCCCAGGGGGGCGCCGGCGCCGAGCCGGAAGGGGAGCATCATGCGCGGCAGGGCGCCGTCCTTCAACGAGAGCACGATGCCGGTGCGCAGCAATGCGCGCCGCACCCCCAGGGCCTCCACCTCGGTGGTCGAGGCCTCCCACTCCCGGCAGACGTCGGCCAGGAAGTCGTTCCCCGATGGATGGTCCTCGGTCACCACCTC
Source organism: Thermoanaerobaculia bacterium (assembly GCA_035628695.1). Lineage (GTDB taxonomy): Bacteria > Acidobacteriota > Thermoanaerobaculia > Multivoradales > UBA5704 > DASPJI01. Next base: position 19,870 of record DASPJI010000618.1, read on the forward strand.
GTCGCCGCAGGGGCCGTAGTAGCCCACGGCGGATCCCTGCAGGAGGACCGCGGGCGCTCCTGCCGAGGAAGAGGCGGCCTGGCGGACGGCTTCGAGCACCGCCTTCCCCGACTGCACCCGGCTGTCGCGGATGCGGCGCTTCTTCTCCGCCGTCCAGCGGCCGGAGGCGATGCTCTCCCCCGCCAGATGGACGATGGCGGTGCCGGCGTCGAGGAGCTTCGACCACCCCTGGCCGCTCCTGCCATCCCACTCCGCCGCCCGCACGCCCGGGGGCAGTGCCCCGACGCGGCTCAGGTTGCGCGAGAGGACGACGGCGTCATGGCCCGCTCCCCCCAGCTCCCTGGCGAGCGCGCTGCCGATGAGCCCTGATCCACCTGTGATGACGACACGCATGGCTCCTCCCTCCTCTGCCCCTCCGCAAAGGATGGTACATCAGAGGGGGAAGGGGGTCAGACTGCGGCGAGCTCTTCTTCGAGGAGCTGGCGCTGGTGGAGGTCGGCGTACAGGCCGCCGTGGGCGAGGAGCTGCGCGTGGGTGCCGCGCTCGGCGATGCGGCCCTGGTCCAGCACCAGGATGAGGTCCGCGTCCTTGACCGTGGAGATGCGGTGCGAGACCAGGAAGACCGTGCGCCCCTCGAAAACGGTGCGCAGGTTCCGCAGGATCTGCTCCTCGGTGTGGGTGTCCACCGCCGACAGGCAGTCGTCGAGGAGCAGGATGCGCGGGCGGCGCAGCAGGGCGCGGGCGAGGGCGACGCGCTGCTTCTGGCCGCCGGAGAGGGTGATGCCGCGCTCGCCGACGATGGTGTCGAGGCCGTTGGGGAACTGCGACAGGTCGGAGCCGAGGCCGGCCAGGCGCGCCGCCTCCAGGATCTCGTCGTCGGTGGCGCCGGGGCGGCCGAAGCCGATGTTCTCGCGGATCGAGGCCGAGAACAGGAAGCTCTCCTGCG
>DASPJI010000619.1:0-4811 GCA_035628695.1 Thermoanaerobaculia bacterium
GAGCCTCGGCTTGCACGCCCATTCGAAGCTGTGGCAGTCACAGGTGTAAAACGCCGTGATGCCAGCGCCCACCACCCCATTCAGGTCGGCTCCCACCAGCCTCCTCACCGTCTCCTTCGCCAGCACCAGCTTCTTCATCGATTTCTTCATGCTGCCTCCTTGTCCTGGTCGATCCCGGGTTCCGCACCCGGGCGGGCGCATTTTAGGCCTCTCTCGATCCCGGATCCAGGCTTGTCTTCCCCCCTGCCATTTCTCGACCGCCGTACCCGGCGGCGCGGCCTCCATCCCCGCGGAGATGACGGTCCTACCCAGGGTAGGAAGGCTCTACCCGTGGGTACGGCCTTCCTACCCGGGGTACGGAGACCCTCCGCGCGGGTACGAAGGCCATACCCGGCGAATGGAGACCCTCCCCGCGGCGACGGACACGCTACCCAGGGTAGGAAGGACGTCTCTCCGGGTACGGAGGCCATCTCCGCGGGGATGACGGCCGTTCTCCTGGGGCAATGGCTGCCCCGGGAGCGACGAGCTTCTCCTACGCCTCCGCGGCGACGAGGCCCCCTTGCTTATCGTCCGAGGAGCGCGGTGCGGGTCTCTTCCCCCGCTCCCTCTCGCCCAACCGCCCGGAGATGGCGGCTTCATCCCCCCTGCGCCCTCAAAGCTGACGCGCGGAGGCCCCTCGTCCCCTCGGGAGGTGCGACCGGAACAGAGGGAGGACGGGATTCTTCGGGGCGTCCCGATGTGTGACAGGGGCTCTGGCGGGATGGAAAGGCGGGGGCGGGCAGCCCGCCCCCGGAGAGAGGCTCAGGCCCAGCAGACCTGGCAGGCCGTTCGGCAGGTGTCCGTCACCGGGCGGCACCCGACGTCTGTGCTGTAAACCGTATAGATGATGTCGGAGTTCACAGGCCTGTTCCGCTCGAACCCGCCGGCGAGGCTCCTCAGGGTCTCTTTCTGAAGGGTGAGCTTCGGCAGCTTCCGCTGTTTCTTCAAGATGGACCTCCTTTCATTCGTCGCGCCGATGATGCGCGGGGGAGATTTTACTCATCCCGGCCGGGATGGCAACGGGCCGCCCCCACCTCGATCCTCCCCCTGCTCCAACCCGCCCCCTCCCGGAGCTGCCACGCCCTGTCGCGTCGGGTACTCGCCCCACGGGGCCACGTGCAGGCCCCACAGGGTGACGGGCTCGCCCCATAGGGCAACGGGCTCGCCCCATGGGTCAACGTGCTCGCCCCTCAGGTCGTCGTGCTCGCCCTACAGGGCCACGTGCGCGCCCCACGGGTCAACGTGCTCGCCCCTCAGGGCAACGGGCTCGCTCTAGAGGGCAACGGGCTCACCCCTCAGGTCGACATGCTCGCCCCTCAGGGCAACGGGCTCGCCCCTCAGGGCAGATCGCGTCCGCCGCCCCGGCGCGCGTGGCGTCCAAGGGGCCGCTCCGTGTAGAGTTATCACTCGAAACGTACAGCCATGGCTTCCCTGAGCGCCCCCTGGAACGAGACCGGCCTGTCCGAAGAGCCGGCGATCCAAGTCCTCCAGACCCTAAGATGGGACTACGTCCCCCCGGAGGTTCTGGACGCGGAGCGCGGCAGCCCGCGGGAGACGGTCCTCGAGCGCCGCCTCGCCCGGTCGTTGCGGCGGCTCAACCCGTGGCTGTCCGACGACAACGTCCACAAGGTGCTGCGGACCGGCGCTTCGCCGAGAGCATGGACCGGCTGCTGCCCGATCCGGGGGCGGCGACGTACCTGGCCGACCTCCGGCGCCTGGGCAAGATCCGGCAGACGGCGCGGACGCGCTTCCGGGACCAGGCCCTCGACCTCTCCGACTGCGCGCCCAAGGTGCGGCGGCTGATCGAGGAGGCGATCGCGGCCGGCCGAGGGGGACCTGCCGCCGGCGGAGCGGTCGGCCCGGGTGCGCCGGCAGCTCCTGGTCTGGTACCGGCGGCACGCGGAGGAGCGGATCCCGGAGCGGGTGGAGATCTGGACGCAACAGACGGGCCTCGCCCACGAGTTGGCCCACCTCCTCCACCCCGGCCACACCCGCGACTTCTGGGCCGCCCTCGGCCGCATCCTGCCGGACTACGAAGAGCGCCGCGAGGCCCTGCGTCGCCTGGGCGACCGGCTGGTCTGGTAGCAGGGGGAGGAGGGGCGGCTCCCCGCCCCTCCTCCCTCCATCCCTACGGCTTGCCGGTGCCGCACACCCAGTAGTAGCCGGGCTGGCCGGCGACCGGCTCGCAGAAGCAGAAGCCCCTCTCCCCCGTCGACCAGAAGCAGTTGAACATGTCCCCGGCCGGGCTGCAGGACAGCCCCTCCGAGGCGTCGCAGAAGCCGGACGCCTCCGCCCGCGGCGTTCCCGTGACCCAGCCGGCGAGCCCCAGAGCCGCGACCAACACCGACAGCAGCAACCCTCGTTTCATCGAAGACCTCCTTGGGATTTGCGGGGGATAGCCCCCTGATCCTGAAGCTGCCGGGTAGCGTCAGAGCGGGACAGATGCGCACACGACGTCCGCCTCGTGTAAAGTGGGGCGCGGTTTCCGGATGGACCGCCTTGGGGCCGTTCGGCCATACAGGCGGGCAGGTGATATGGTGAGGGGGAGGAAAAAATGCCCCTGTTCGACACTTACATGATCGTGGACTGGAGCGCCAGCTCTTCCCCTGGCGTTGGCAGAGATACCGTTTGGATCGGCCTCGTGGAGCGCGGCGCCCGGCGCTCCAGGGCCCAGAACCCTCCGACCCGCGTCCAGGGCACCGCCGAGATCGTCCGCATCCTGCGCGAGCAGAAGGAGCGTGGCCGGCGGGTCCTGGTGGGCTTCGACTTCGCCTTCGGCTATCCCCAGGGATTCGCCAAGGCCCTGGGCCTGAAAGGCAAGGCCAAGCCCTGGCGCCGCATCTGGGACGCCATCGGCGAGCGCTTCCAGGACAAGCCCGACAACTCCAACAACCGCTTCGACGTCGCGGCGGAGCTCAACCAGCAGGTCGGCACCCCCGAGATGCCCGGCCCCTTCTGGGGCCGCCCCCACCACCGCGCCGACCTGACCAGCATCTCCATGAAGAGCCTCACCTACCCCTTCCCCGCGGGCAAGGGGGCGGCGCTCGAGCGCTTCAGAAGGACGGAGGAGATCCTGCGCGAGGCGGGCTGGAACAACATCCAGGAGGTCTGGAAGCTCTACACCGCGGGATCGGTCGGCGGCCAGACGATCACCGGCGTGCCGGTGGTGCGGGCGCTGCGCGACTCCCCCGACTTCGCCGGCCACATCCAGGTCTGGCCCTTCGAGACCGGCTTCACCGACCGGCCCGGCGGCGCTAGCGGCGGCGGCGGCGAGGGCCGGCGGCCGTACATCCTCCTCGCCGAGATCTGGCACGGCTTCCTGCGGCCGCTGGACATGCTCGAGGGGGAGCACCGGGACGAGCGGCAGGTCCTCGGCCTGGCCCGGCTGTGCGAGAAACTCGACAACGCCGGCCGGCTCGGGCGGCTCTTCGACACGCCGGCGGGGATGTCGCCGGAGCAGGCGCGGATCTGTGTCGAGGAGGAGGGGGCCATCCTGGGTGCGGACCCGGAGTTCCTGGCGGAACGGCCGCCCAAGCGGAAGGCCCCCCTTCCCTATCCGTTCTTCAGCTAGCGGATCTCGATTTTGCGTCCCCGCTGCTCGTGCTGCTCGGGCAGCGGCATCTTGACCTCCAGGACGCCGTCCTTGAAGGTGGCCTGCGCCTGCTCGGGGTTGACCCCGTCGGGCAGCGGCACCGTCCGGAAGAACCGGCCATAGCTCCGCTCGCTCCGGTAATAGCCCTCCGCCTCGCCACCCTGCTCCTGCTGCCAGCGGCGCTCCCCCTGGAGGATGAGCTGGCCGTCCCGTACCTCGACGTTGACGTCCTCCCGGTTCATGCCGGGGAGGTCGGCGCAGACCACCAGCTCGTTGCCGCGCCGGCTGACGTCGATCTGCGGCGCCCAGAACGCGCCGCCGCCCTGCGGCCGGCTCATCGCGCCGCCCGGGCCGCCGGCCGAGCTCACCCCCTGGACGTCCTGCTGCTGCTCCAGGTTGGAGACCACGTTCCGGCCCGGCCACTGGCGGCCGAAGGACGGGAAGCCGAAGCTCTCGAACAGGCGGTCCATCTCGTCCGCGAACTGGCGCATCATGCCGAACGGGTTGCCGCTCATGGCCATGTCCCAGGGGGTCATGGGGCCGCGGCCGCGGTGGCTCATGGCCGGCTGCCCGGGCTGGCCCGTCTGCGGCGTCTGCGGATAGCCGCCCTGCGGGGAGGCGGACGTCTGGCCCGCTGTCGCGCTGGCCGTGGGGGTGCCGGTCGCCGGCTGGTGGGTCGTGGACTGCTGAGGGGCCCCGGTCTCGGTGCCTGTCATCTCGGGAGTGTCGGGCATGCTGTCAGCTCCTTTCTGGTTCTCGGGCCAAGGAGCAGGAAACTGCAAAAAGCTCTCCAGAAGCTCCATGCGCCGCCCGGCAGCGCGCGGACCCCTGCCAAGCGGAGACGGATGGCACGGATCCCTCCGTCTTCGCTCTCTGGAGGAGACGCCATGAAGTCGAGACTCGTCCTCTGCCTCGCCCTCGTCCACATCCCGCCGGAGGGGCTCAGTCCCGCGCCGGCGCGCCGCCGATGGGGGTGGCGGCCGCCGCGGACGGATCGATCTGGTACTCGGCCTTGAGCGCCATGTCGATCCGCTCCCGGGCGTCCATGAGGTGCGCTTGGGTATAGGCGTCGAAGCTGGCGGGCGGGGTGAGCCGCCGGGTGAGCCGCTCCCGCAGGTCGATCAGGTGGAAACGGGCCAGCGCCCGGGCGTCGGCCGGCATGCGGTCCGGCGGGCGGACC
>DASPJI010000620.1:0-3789 GCA_035628695.1 Thermoanaerobaculia bacterium
GACGCCCTGAATAATCTCCGGCGGCCTGAAAGGCAAAGGACCGCGTTCCTGGTGGGGCCGGAGCGGCTGGAGCTGCGGGACGTGCCTGTCCCGGCGCCCGGCCCCGGCGAGCTGCTGGTGCGGATCGGCGCCGCCACCACCTGCGGCACCGACCTCAAGGTGTTCCGGCGCGGCGGCCATCCGCGCATGCTCAAGGCGCCCACCCCCTTCGGCCACGAGATGGCGGGCACGATCGTGGAGGTGGGTGACGCCGGCGACAGTGCGGAGCCCTGGAAGGCCGGCGACCGGGTGGTGGTGGCCAATTCGGCACCGTGCGGCGTCTGCGAGTGGTGCCGGCGGCGGCGCGAGAATCTCTGCTCCGACCTCCACTATCTGAACGGCGCCTTCTCCCAGTACATCCTGGTCCCCCGCCGCTTCGCCGCGGTGAGCACCTACCGGTGCCCCGAGGGCCTCCCCTTCGAGGTGGCGGCGCTCGCCGAGCCGCTGGCCTGCGTGCTCCACGGCCTGGAGATCTCCGGGATCGAGGGACCGTGCGAGATCGTGATCTACGGCGGCGGCCCCATCGGCCTCCTCTTCGCCGACGTGCTGGCGCACGCGCCGGAGTACTCAGCCGACGGCGGGCACCACATCGTGCTCGCCGACCCGAACCCCGAGCGCCTGGAGGTGGCCCGCCGGCTGGGGGCGGACGAAGGCGTGCAGGTCGGGAGGGAGGGGGGCGAGGCGGCGCACGTCCGCGCCCACGCCCGGGGGGGAGACGGCTTCCACCTGGCCATCGAGGCGACGGGCTCCCCCGCCGCCTGGCAGGACGCCTTGGCCTCGGTGCGCCCGGGCGGCGTCGTCCAGCTCTTCGGCGGCTGCCCGCCGGGGACGACCGTGCCGCTGGACACCCATCGTCTCCATTACTCCGAGATCACGGTCAAGAGCGCCTACCATCACCGCCCGGCCACCTTCGCGCGCGCCCTGGACCTCCTCGCCTCCGGCGCCCTCCACCCCGAGGCCCTCCTCTCCGCCGAGCGCCCGCTCGCGGAGCTGGAGGACGCCCTGCGCAGCATGCGGCGGCGGGAGGCGCTCAAGGTGGTGATCCGGCCATGATGTCTATTCTTTGATCAGGAGAGAGCCATGATCCCATCCCGCGTGACGGCCCTGTGGCTGTCGGCCCTCACCCTGGGGGCGAGCCTCGGAGCCGCGGCCCCGCATCCCCTCGACCCGCTGAGCGCGCCGGAGATCGGAGCGGTCCGCCGGGCGATCCTCGCGGACCCGCGCTTCCCCGTCGACGGCCTGTTCGCCGAGGTCTCGCTGAGGGAGCCCGCGAAGGAAGCGGTCCTGGCTGCCAGGCCCGTGCCCCGGGAGGCCTTCGCCATCCTCTACTCCCGCAAGCAGGACAAGACCTGGGAGGCGACGGTCGACGTCACCGACCCGGCCGCGCCCCGGATCCGCGCCTGGGAGCACGTGCCCGGCATCCAGCCCGTCTACATGCACGACGACGAGGCGGTCTTCTATTGCCACCTCAACGAGAGCGAGGAATGGAAGGCGGCCCTTCAGAAACGCAAGATCCACCCTCAGGATGTGAAGACCGATTTCTGGGTCTATGGCTGGAGCGATCAGGCCCGGCCGCGGAGCTTCCGGGCCGTCCCCTATTTCCGGGGGGAGGGCGACAATTATTACAGCCGCCCGATCGAAGGGCTGGAGGCGGTCGTCGACCTGGTCCACGGCAAGGTCGAGGTGATCGACACCTGGGACGGCGAGCCCGTGCCGCCGGAGAGCCCGGAATTCGACGAGGAGCGCATCCGCGAGGCGCATGGCCTGCGCGCCCCGCTCAAGCCGCTCCAGATCACCCAGCCGGACGGCCCTGAGTTCACCACCGACGGCCAGGAGGTGCGCTGGCAGAATTGGCGCTTCCGTTGGCAGATGCACCCGCGCTCGGGGTTGGTCCTCCATCAGGTCCGCTACGTGACGAAGGAGAACGGAAAGGAGAAGGAGCGCTCCATCCTCTATCGCGGCTCGCTCTCCGAGATGGCCGTGCCCTACGGCGACCCGAGAGCGAGCTGGGCCTGGCGCTCGGCCTTCGACCTCGGGGACTACGACGTCGGCCACCTCGCCGCGGCGTTGCGCAAGGGCCTGGACGTCCCCGAGAACGCCCAGCTCTTCGGCGCCCTCTTCGCCGGCAACGACGGCCGGCCCTGGGGGCTCGACGACGTGGTGGCGATCTACGAGCGGGACGGCGGCCTCCTCTGGCGGCACGCGGACAACGCGCGGCGCGGACGCGAGCTCGTCCTCTTCTCCGTCTCGACCGTCGGCAACTACGACTACGGCATCTCCTGGATCTTCAAGCAGGACGGCTCCATGGAAGTGGAGACCGCGCTGACCGGGATGATGCTCGCCAAGGCGGTCAAGGACGGCCACCACGACCCCTACAGCCACCAGGTGGCGCCGAACGTCGCCGCCGTGCACCACCAGCACGTCCTGAGCTTCCGGCTGGACATGGACGTGGACGGCCCGGCCAACTCGGTCTATTCGATGAACAGCTTTTCGAAAGACCCCCAGCCGCCCTACTACAACACCTTCGTGATGGAAGAGACCGCCTTCGAGAGGGAGCGCGAGGCCTGCCAGACCCAAAATATGGCGACCGCCCGCACCTGGCGGGTCGGCCACCGGGCCGCTGGCAACGGCGGCGGCGGGCACGCCGGCGAGACCGGCTACATCCTGGTGCCGGGCTCCAATTCGCTGCCGCTCCTCGACGAGCGGGCGCCGAACCGCCAGCGGGGCCGCTTCATGGACTGCCACCTCTGGGTGACCCGCTACGCGCCGCGCGAGCTGTACGCCGCCGGCGACTATCCGAACCAGTCCACCGGCTCGAAGGGTCTGCCTGAGTGGACCCAGGCGAACCGCAAGATCCGCGACGAGGACGTGGTCCTCTGGTACACCCTGAACGTGACGCACGTCCCGCGCCCCGAGGAGTGGCCGGTGATGACCACCTCGCGCTACGGCTTCAAGCTGGTCCCCGCCGGGTTCTTTCCCAGGAACCCGGCGCTGGACGTGCCCCTGCCACAGTAAAATGGTGGGGCGATGCCCCGTCCGGTCACCGTCCTCTCCCTGCTGCTCCTGGCCCCGGCTGTGTCCGCCGGGGCCGCGGAGCCGTTCGCCGACCGCGCCGCCGAGTGGGGGCTCGCCTTCACCTACACGACCGGCGACACCGGCCAGTTCTACTACCCGGAGATCATCGGCGGCGGCGCGGCGCTGTTCGACTATGACGGCGACGGCGACCTCGACGTCTTCCTGGTCCAGGGCCGGGTGCTGGAGCCCGGCAAGGAGGGGGCTGATCCCGCAGCGGCGCGCGGCGGGCGGCTCTTCCGCAACGACCTGATCGCCGGCGGCACCCGGAACCCGGCGCCGCGGTTCGTCGACGTCACCGAGGCGAGCGGCATCCGGGCCCACGGCTACGGCATGGGCGTCGCGGCCGGCGACTACGACAACGACGGCCGGATCGACCTCTACCTGAACAACTTCGGCTCCAACCAGCTCTGGCGCAATCAGGGGGATGGCACCTTCAAGGACGTCACCAAGGCCGCCGGCGCCGATGATCCGCGGATGAGCCTCTCCGCCAGCTTCGCCGACTTCGACCGCGACGGCTGGCTCGACCTGTTCATTGCCAACTACGTCGACTTCTCGGTCGAGAGCAACGTCGTCTGCTACGCGAAGAGCAGCCGGAGAGACTACTGTGGCCCCTCCGCGTTCCCCCCCACTCCGGACCGGCTGCTGCGCAACCGCCGGGACGGCACGTTCGAGGAC
>DASPJI010000621.1:0-3528 GCA_035628695.1 Thermoanaerobaculia bacterium
AGGTGTAGCCGCCGGGCAGCTTCACCATGTAGCCCGAGGCCAGACCGCCGTAGAGGATGCGGTCGCCGTCGGATAGGCCGCTCGAGTGGTCGGCGCGGACCATGGAGACGTGGAGGCCGAGGACGTCCTGGCTGCCACCCAGGTTCATCCCCGAGCAGTTCTCCACCCCCTTGCCCTCGAGCCACGAGCAGATCTCGAAGCTCGCCACCACCTTCTTCGGCTTGTGGCGCTTGGCGAGGTCCACGGCGTCGGCCATGTGGTCGAAGTGGGCGTGGGTGATCAGGATGGCGTCCACCCTGTCCAGCGCCTGCCGATCCTTGGGACAGGCGGGGTTGCCGTTGAACCAGGGATCGATGACGACGGTCTCGCCGCCCGGCAGCTCGCAGACAACGGTGGCGTGGCCGATCCAGGTGAACTTGGGACGCGGCTGGTTGTTCATGGTGGTCTCCTCCCCGATCACGATGGCAGTGGGAGGGCCATTCTACGATAGAGTGCCCGCATCGACGGGAGGGAGGTTTCGCATGAGCTCGATGTCGCTCTGGCTGCTGTTCCTTCACATCATCGCGGCGTTCTGGCTTGCCGCCGGCTCGTTCGCCGGCGCGGTGGTGCGCGCCCAGACGAAGCGCACGCCCGAGTTGGCTGGCAAGGTCCAGCTCCTGCGCCTGGCCTGGCGCCTCAGCTCGGTGTTCATCGTGCCCGGCGCCCTGGTCGCCGGCTTCCTGGGCTTCAACCTGGTGACCGCCCGCGGCTGGGGCTTCCGGCCGGCCTGGGTGCACGCCTCCATCACGATCTACCTGATCATGCTCGCGATGACGCTCTTCTATCTGGTGCCGCGCCTGCGCAAGACCCTCAGGGCGGGCGAGGAGTCGTTGCGCGCCGGCGCCCCTACCCCTGAGTTCCAGCAGCTCGCGGGCGCCAAGCTCCCCGGCATTCTCGCCGACGTCAATGCCCTGGGCATCGTCATCCTCACCCTGTTGATGACGGTCAAGCCCGGCTAGCCTTTCTCGAAGCTCGCCCCAAAAGGAAAGCGGCCGGGGGTTACCCGGCCGCCTTCGGAAAGGTCGGGGCCTACGTGGGCTTTCAGACCTGGAACTGCTTGAAGAAGTTGTCGCGGAGCTTGGTGTTGAACGCGTGCTCCGTCAGACGGTAGTAGATGGTCTGAGCGTCGCGGCGCGGGGCGACCAGGCCGTAGGCCTTCAGCTTCGCAAGGTGCTGGGAGACGGCCGAAACCGACACCCCGAGCATCTCAGCCAGGTCACACACACACAGCTCCTTCATGTTGTCCAGCAGGTAGAGCAGCTTGAGCCGGGTGGAGTTCCCGGCCAAGTTCATGAGTTCAGCAGCCTCTTCGATGTCCGGCGTCCCCTCAAGGTTCTGCCGGATCTGGGCCATTTCCTTCGACGACATGCTCGGTGCCTCACCTTTCATAGCGTGCCTCCACGGTGAAAAAGTTGTTGACAAAAGATCCCAAACACTGCCCCTCAGCTACGTGGCCACACTCCTGGGGCCAGAGTGCGGTCACTACGTTGCCCTCCAAGGCGCGCTGTCGCCAGACTGGACTACAGCCCAGCGTCTCGTGGGCGCGCTGAGGGACTCCCCTGATGCTGCCCAAATGGACCTGTCCCGAAAGGCAGGTCCCACGCAGCGATATTGAACACTCTCGATTATACTCATAGTCACTAACAGAATTCAAGGGGTCGTATCGATCCCCCTTGTCCCGTTTGGTACGCCTCGCGCACCTACGGCTTTCTAACACACTTCTCCCCCGTTTGATTCCTCACTGAATCGCCGGCCTCGCGCAAGGCCTCGATCGCCTCCGGCACCATCCTCGCATCCCTATAATGGCGTCGAAAGGAGGGGAAACGTCATGCCCCATGTCCGCATCGAGTACTGCACCGCCTGAAACTACTACCCCCGAGCCGCCAGTCTGGCGGCGGAGCTGAAGAAGAAGTTCGGCCTCGAGCCGGAGCTCGTCAGGAGCCACGGCGGCGTCTTCGAAGTCACCGTCGGCAACGATCTGGTCTTCTCCAAGAAAAAGCTGGGCCGCTTTCCGTCCCCTGGTGAGGTGGAGAAAGCTCTGGAGGCGAGGAGCGAGACGGGATAGGTGTCCATCTCCCTGATCACCGCTCTCGCCGTGGGAGGGGGGCTGCTCGGGCTGGCGCTGCGGACGGACGAGCAGCGCCGCCAGGCCCCCTCGCTCCCCCTGCCTGCCGACTCTGACGGGGGCGACGTCACGGTCCTGCTGCCGGTGCGCGACGAGGCGGTCAACGTCGACGCCTGCCTCGACACCCTGCTCTCCCAGACCGCCGCGCCCCTCGTCCGGGTGATCGACGACGGTTCCACCGACGGCACGGCCGCCCTGGTGGAGGCGCGGCTCGCCGCCGAGCCGCGGCTGTCGCTGCGGAGCGCCGGCCCCCTCCCCGACGGCTGGCGCGGCAAGCTGCACGCCCTGGCGGCGGGGGCCCGGGACGTCCAGACCCCCTGGATCCTCTCGACCGACGCGGACACCCGCCACGGCCCCGAGCTCCTCGCCCGGGCCCGGGCGGCGGCGGACGAGCACGGCCTCGACGCCATCTCCCTCGCCGGTACCCAGGAGACGCGGGGGTTGGGGGAGAACCTCCTGACGCCCACGGTCTTCGCCCTGCTCGACATCCTCCTCGGCGACTGGGGACCGGTGGCCCGCGGCGACGGCGCGCCGGTCGCCAACGGCCAGTTCATCCTTCTGCAGCGCGACGCCTGGGAGTGCTGCGGCGGGTTCGAGTCGGTGCGCGGCGAGGCGATCGACGACGTCGCCGTGGCGGCACGTCTGCGGGCCTGCGGCTACCGCTCCGGCTTCTTCCGCTCGCCGGAGCTGCGGGTCCGCATGTACCGCGGCCTGAGGGAGACCGCCCGCGGCTGGCGCCGCAACCTGGGAGGGATCTTCGGGCCGGCCCCCGGCACCACGGCGGCGGCCCTGGCCGTCCTGCTGGTCCCGGCGGCCCCCCTCCTCGGCTTCGCCCTCGCCGGCGCCTGGGTGGCGGCCTTCCTCCTCTGGACCGCCGGAGCGGCCGCCTCGATGATCCTCCGCGCGGGCGCCGGCTACCCGCCCGCCTACGGCCTCGTCTACCCCCTGGACGCCCTCCTCCTCGCCGCCGTCCTTATTCTAGGGACCCTCGACCGCCGCCGCGGGCGCCTGGTGAGCTGGAAAGGGAGGGAGATGCGGGTGTGAGGGGTCAATCCCGCCGCAGCCGGTCCTCGTACCAGCAGCGCTGCCCGGCCGTTTCCTCGACCGCCACCGCCATCACCTCCACCCGCGAGCCGGCGAGGTGCGGCGCCAAGTCGTGCCAGAGCATGCGGGCCAGCAGCTCGATCGAGGTGTTGGTCAAGGGGAGCAGCAGCGTGTCGTCGGCCGGCAGACGGTAGGCGCGGGAGCCGAAGCGGACGTCGAGGGAGTCGCCGTCACGGGACCACTCGAGGCGCGGGCTCTCGGCCGGCAGCAGGGTCCGGCTGTCGAGGCGGGCGCAGGTCTCCCTGAGGGACCGCTTGAAG
>DASPJI010000622.1:0-3965 GCA_035628695.1 Thermoanaerobaculia bacterium
GCCGCCGTCGTGGAAGAAGCTGTAGATCATCGCGATGGCGGGGTGATGGAGCCGCGCCAGCGTCCGCGCCTCGGCACGGAACCGCTCGACGATCTGGGGTTCGCGCGCGAGGTCCGGCCGGATCGCCTTGATGGCCGCCTCGCGCTCCAGCATGACGTCCACCGCCCGATAGACGGCCCCCATGCCCCCCTCGCCGATCTTCTCGACGATCTTGTAGCTGCCGACGACCTTGCCGATCATCTCGACCTCGTTCCCCGTTGAAGGCGTACCCCGGGATTCTATCGTCCCCGCGGGGATGAAACGCGCGGAGGGGGGATTTCCCTCGGGGAGGATCGACAGTATACTTGGACTTATACTTGGGGGTGCGGTATGGGACAGGTGACTCTCTATCTGGATGCCGAAGCCGAGGCCCGAATGAAGGAGGCGGCGAAGGCGTCAGGCGTTTCTCTGAGCCGCTGGCTCGCGGACTTGATCCGTGAAAAGACAGCGACTGAGTGGCCCGCGTCGATCGCTGCCCTCGCAGGAGCATGGTCCGATTTCCCCACGGCTGAAGAGATCCGAGCGACGAAGGGCGAAGACGTGCCGCGCGAGCGGATCTGATGTACGTCCTGGACACCAACAGTGTCGTCTACTTTTTCAAGGGCATGGGGCGTGTCTCTGAAAGGCTCTTGAACACACCTCCCAGGGACGTCGCCATCCCTGCGGTCGTCTTGTACGAGTTGGAAGTGGGTATCGCCAAGTCTTCGTCCCCCGAGCGGCGGCGCTCCCAACTCGATGAGCTGGTGCGTCTGGTGCAGGTCCTCCCCTTCGGTCCTGCCGAAGCCAGAGTTACCGGGCGGATCCGAGCAGACCTGGAGAGGATTGGCCGTCCCATCGGGCCTCTGGATTTCCTGATCGCTGGTACCGCGCTCCAGTACGGAGCGACGCTCGTCACGCACAACGTGGACGAGCTCGGCCGTGTGCGTGGGCTCCAACTCGAAGACTGGTACGTCTAAGAGCTGTCTACTCCACCGCATCCAGCCCGAACACCCGCTCATAGACGTCCGCGAGGGCGAGCGTGCAGCCGATGGAGGGGAGTTGGAGGGTGGCGGCGAGGTCGTCGGTCTCGGTGAGAAGCCAGCCTTCGGTCTGACGGACGAAGTGCTCGACGTGGACCTTGTCCTGAGCAACGAGGACGTACTCGGTCAGGGAGGGGAGCGTCCGGCAGTGGGCGAACTTCGTTCCCCGGTCGTAGTCCTCGGTGGAACCGGAGAGCACCTCTACGATCAGCGTCGGATTCAAGAGGGTGTCGAGCTCACCATCCTCGAATTGGGGCGCTCCGCAGGCGACCACCACATCCGGGTAGGTGTAGAGGCCGGTGCCGGGGATGCCGACCCTCATATCGTTTGCGTAGGCCTCGCAGCTCTTCCCACGGAGTTGTGAATGGAGGCCAGCCAGGACATTGGCGACCAGGAGGTTGTGCTTCCGGCTGGCGCCGGTCATGGCGAAAACTTCGCCGTCGAGGTACTCGCTCCGGGTCTCGGACTGCCTCTCCAGGGCAAGATACTGCTCGACGGTGACGCGAGACTTCGGGTCCGTGGCCATGGACCAAAGGTAACACACCGCTTGCCCGCCTCCCGGCGGGCTCGTAGACTACGAGAGCTTGCGAGAGAGTGGACGATGCCCACGGGCTCGATCGTGGAAGTAGGCGCCGTGGCGGCGGATCCCGGGAGCGTGTCTGTCGACGGTCTCTCCCGGCTTTCGCTCAGCAACCTCTGGCAGGCGCAGCGGCGCTTCTATGAGGACGAGGGGATCCAGGCCTGGGACGGCAGGATCCCCTGCCACGCCACCAGCAATCCCCTGATCGCCAACGCGTACGCGCAACTGATCGTCCGCTTCCTCCAGGACCGCGCGCGCGAGGCCGGCCGTCTGCCGGAGCCCGCGGTCATCCTGGAGCTCGGCAGCGGCGCGGGGGTGTTCGGGTTCTACGTGGTGAAGCGGCTGCTCGAGCTCCGCGAGTCGCTCGGGATGGCTGACCTGCCGTTCGTCTACGTGATGAGCGACCTGTCGGAGAAGAACGTCGCCTTCTGGCGGCAGCACCCGGCTCTCCGCGGCCTCGTCGCCCAGGGCGTCCTCGACTTCGCCCGCCATGACGTCGGCGCCAGCCGCCCGCTCCACCTCCTGGAGTCCGGCCTGGTCCTCGAGGCCGGCGCAGGCCGGCCCTTGATCGTCCTCGCCAACTACGTCTTCGACACGCTCCCGCAGGACGTCTTCAGAGTGGAGGGGGGGCGGCTGCTGGAGGGGTTGACCCGGGGCATGCCCGAGGGCACCTCCCTGCCCACGCTGGACAACGTCGCGGTGAGCCTCGACCAGCTCGGCGTCTCCCTGCAATTCCGCGAGGTCTCGTTCCCCTACTATGGCAATCCCTGGATCGACGGCATTCTCCAGAGATATGCCGAGACGCTCCCGGACCAGGGCTTCCTCTTCCCCAGCCACGCGCTCCTCGGCCTGCACGAGCTCGTGGAGATGGCCGGAGGGGACCTGCTGCTGATCGCCACGGACAAATCCTACGGCGACAGCCCGCCGCGGAAGGTCTCGGCCGAGACGCCCGAGCTGGCGATGCACGACGCCTCGTTCTCCCTGATGGTCGACTTCCACGCCCTCGGCCAGTACTTCGCGGCCCGCGGCGGCGGCGCCTTCCACCAGCCGGCGGTCCAGGCGACCACAACCTCGGTCTTCCATCTCGGCGCCCCCTTCGAGCGGCTCGTGGAGGCGCGCCAGGCCCTGTCGACCTTCTTCCTCGAGATCAGCCCGGCGGACCTGCACGCACTCTTCAGCCAGGCGCAGATCGTGATGCCGGGAAGCTCGCCAGAGGTGATCGCGGCCTTCCTGAGCCTCGCCCGCTGGGACCCGGCGCTGGTCAACCTGCACATCGACCAGCTCATCCAGGCGGCCAAGACCGCGGGCCCCGAGATGCGCCGGCTCCTCGCCGAAGGCATGCGGCGGTGCGTGGACTGCTTCTATTACCTGCCTGGAGCCGAGTCGACCCTGGCGAACGCCGGCATCGTCTTCCAGGAGATGCAGGACTATGCCACGGCCCTGGCCTACTACAGGAAGTCGCTGGAGTGGTTCGGCCAAGAGCCGCCGGAGATCTACGCCAATACGGTGTACAACATGGGGCTCTGCCACTACTACCGGGGCGAGCCGGACGAGGCGCTGGCAGCGTTCCGTGAGGCAGACCGGGTCGCGCTCCGCAAGGACATGATGGCCAAGGGGTGGATCCACCACCTCACGACGGAGATCCAGGAGGGGGAGTAGGCGGGCCCTCAGCCTGCCGGCGGCTGGCGCCGCCAGCGGCGGTGCATCCAGACCCACTGCTCGGGGTGGCGGCGGATCTGGGCTTCGATGGCCGCGGTCATCAGGGCGGTGGCCTCCTGGGGATCGTCCGGCAGATCGAGCGGCGGGTGGAACCGGGCGCGGTGGCGGCCGTCGTCCAGGCGCTCGATAAAGGTGGGGATCACCACGGCCTTCTGGCGCAGGGCGATCTTCGCCGCTCCCACCGGTGTGAAGGCGGGGCGGCCGAAGAAGGGGACCCAGACGCCGTCGACCTTGGTGTCCTGATCGATCAGCATCCCCAGGGCGCCGCCGCGGCGGAGCGCCAGCAGGAGCTGCCGCGCCGCGCCTTCGCTGCCGCGCACGATGGTCGGGGTGCCGAAACGCTCCCGCAGGCCGGCGAGGAGCTTCTGCAGGTCCGGCTCCTCCAGCTCCCGCGCCACCACCGACATTCCCAGGCCCAGGCAGTTGATCAGCGCCGCCAGCAACTCCCAGTTGCCGCAATGACCGGTGAGGATCAGGACCGGCCGGTCCATCGCCCGCACCCGCTCCACCCCCTCCCACCCCTCGACATCCACGACCGAGCGCACCGTGGCGCAGTCGCGGCGCAGCAGGTACAGGCACTCCGCCAGCGTCGTGCCGTGATGCCGGAA